>NZ_VUNS01000015.1 GCF_009695545.1 Victivallis lenta
CAACTTTGGACCAGAAGCCGTCCGATACTTCCCATGCTTTTGTCGTTGCCATACTCGCCTCCATTATCTGATAGGATAATATGGCATATTATTTTTAATTTTCAACTCCTATTTAGGGATAAGCTCTAAGTCGCTGGAAATTGAACAGAATCCGCATCGGGAAGCGAGTCTATTACGAAGAAAGCCTCATCGAAAAAATCTTAACGGAGGGCAAATAAATGGAAAACGCAGCGACTATGGAGACCTTGCTCAGAGAGCTTGGTTATGTTCTACAAGGATTAGTAGATTCAGGATACAACGAACAATTTGAGCGCATAATCTATAATGCAAGTTCTGACTTTCACATCAACTTCCCTGAGAACAAGGAATATTTCGCCATCTTCTGTGAAGATGGAGTGTTGAAATATTTTGCATTCAATACAGCAGAGGAAGCAGAAAGGCGCATCAATTCATTCACCAACAAACTCGGTGATTCGACCCAATACCGTATTGTACCACGCAGTGTTGCTGAAATGGTCGGTCGAGAACATGAATTTTACCAATATCAAGAAGTAATGGCTGATTCCGATGCAGAAGCGGCAGAATACGCTTGCAAGCAACAAGAGATCATCGATTTTATTTTCTCGAAGCCATAAAGCCATCCCGGGGCGATTCTGGGCGTGATCAACAGCTCTTATGATTATTTTATCGTCAGAATCGCAATCGCTCCCAGAATGCCCCAAATTTGATATTTTGTATATTATTATCTATTAATGAATTATATCAAAAATAAGACTTGATTTTTTGAAAAATAATATTATCTGTAGACGCATAAACCAAGGAGGTCTTTTGTGAAATACAAGGTTGTTGTCCAAACCAGAACCACAGTATTCGAAGTCGTTATTGAAGCTGATCACATGGCTCGTGCCAGACAAATTGCGGAACTGCAGTATCCCGGTGCAACGATAGGGGGGGGCTATCCCGCATAAAATTTGATTCTTTGAGGCGTATTCCGATACCTTCTCTCAAACTGAGCTTGGCTATCAGAAAAATTACGAGCATGTCATATTGTCACTTGAAAAATCATTATTCTGCAGTAAATTAGAACGTAATTTACGTAGAAAGGTTTTTCAACAGAAAATAGAAAATAATAATAGACAATAGATCAAAGGCATCCTCTCCTGAACTAGCCCTTCGGATTTTTCTGATGCCACACAAGCTACCGTTGGTCGGTGTGTCAATACCCTTGTGGATATTGGCGCATTCCGATTGGCATGTGCTTGTGTGACGCTGGGCTAGGCGTAGGAGAGGACATTCATCGTGAATGCGCCTCTTTTTTATTGTCCAACCAAGGAGTTGACAAAATGTCATTTCATTTCAGATGTCCGCATTGCAACGCCAAATTGGAAGCTGAGGATGATTGGAACGGTATGGAAGCCGCATGTCCTAAATGTAGTCAAACCATCACTATTGTTCCGGAGACAACACCGGAAAAGCCGAAAATTCAATTAACGCCAATCACCTCTCCGACCTTGACGGAGGCTCAACATCCAGTATCAACACAGTCACATCCACCAAAGAATCCTTCTGCTTCCAATAAATTCCCTTTTATTTGCCCTTCCTGCGGGACTTTAACTGATTTGGATTCCTCATTGCAGAATCAGGAATACGAATGCCCGGCTTGTTGCGAAAAGTCCATTGCCGTTCCTGCGACAGAAAAGCCATGTCCACATTGTGGAGAAATGATCAAATTTCAGGCAAAAATTTGCCGTTTCTGTAAAGGATCTGTGGAACCCAACAAATCCTTCTCCCCATCTTCAGTTCAGAGAAATTCAAGCCTTCCACAGTTGATGCCAGCCACTTCCAATACCATTGTGATAAAAGAGCTTGACACCCTGTTCTTCTGGTGGTGGCTCTCCTTGGCTTTGGCAATCCCAACATTTGGTATAGGTGGAATCGCCAGTGCTGTATTCTTCTGCATGTTGTTATATAAATATTGGAATTTGGTTCAAACGGAACCAAGTTCCATGACTCCGGGCAAGGCTGTCGGTTTCCTGTTCATTCCGGTTTTCGGCTTATATTGGATGTTTGTAAGCATTTGGGGATTGGGCAAAGCATTCAATGCTCTTACTGACTTGGGGAAGCAGAAACTTGAAACGATGCCTTTGATTGCCTGCATTTGTGGAGCTACAGCTCCCATTGCATGGGGACTTATGATTATCGGAGCCAATACGATATTCATTATTGGAGTATTCTTTACTTTAGTCTACTTGGGAGCTATAATTGGAGGTTTGGTATTTTATATTATTACCATGATTAACTTTCAAAATGCCGCAAGAACTATCATTCAACGCCAATAGAATGGATCTCAATCATGTTTATTTTTACATGCCCACATTGTCAAACTCGGTTTCAGGCTGAAAATGAATGGAGCGGACAAAGTTCTTCATGTCCGCATTGTCAACAGGAAATCATAATTACCAGGAAGAATTTATTGGGTGAAAAGAAAAAAATCATACTGGGAATTGGTATTCCTGTTATGATTCTTCTGCTGATCATGTGTAGCAGCGGTATATATTTTGTATGGGAAGATAATAATATTATGGAGTCCTATGCTCGTCGTTTTCGAGCTTCTGAAGACCCAAAATTATCATCGGTAGTTGACTCCCCAGCATTATATAAATTACCAATCTCCTATATCAGCTCCTTTTTCGTTGGTGGTTTCCGATTTTTTAATCATGACTATAACGGATTGGAAATCAAAAATGAAGAGTTAGATCGATTACAGAAGAAATTCTATTATCTGCATTCCGATACAATGCAACATTACACCCCCAAAGGCTATTTTGAAGTTTTGAGAATGGATGAAACTTTACGTCGTCTACGGGGACGGTAAGAAAATATGAGAAGGCATTATTCATTACCGGAGCTGGAACGATATCGGAATCGGATAATGCCTCACCTATCCCGATTTCGTTGTTGGTTCCATCTGCTTTTCTGTAAACGTTGTCGATTACGATTGCGCCGCTTGAGGGAAGAAGATGAACTTGTTGCTGAATTACGAGCTGCCCTCAAGGCAATGGCTGTTCCTGATAATCCAGCAGAATATCAGCGATTACGCAAACTAATTGATGGAAAGGGAATTGAGAAATAATGAGGAAAACTTTTGTCGGGATAGCATTACTTCTGTGCGCTGGTTGTGTTCAAGTTCTACAATGGGATACAGCTGAACGACAAACCGTAGAAGCTGAGCATGAAAATGCAATAACACAAATTGAGCTGACCGGAGCCGCAGGAGAACTGGCGACAATTGCGGAAGAACAGGCGGCTACCGCTCTCGACTATAAGCTCTCCACACTCTCCCAAGCCGAACGTATCAAACTTCTCATAGACCAAGCCGAATGGCAACGGTGGGTAGATCGTCGCAATGCCGAATTCATGGGCGATGGTTCTATTGCTCCAATGCTCCGGTATGGACGAGAAGAATCCCGTTTGAAGAATCGTTTTTTAGAATTGACCGTTCCAGAGGAAGTGCGTCAAGCATTTATCGCCATGCGGAATGCACCTGTTCGCTTTCAGAATCAAACAATTTCTTTGAATCACGGTGAATTGGATTTCGTAATTCCCGAGAACAAGCGGAATGAATTCACATTGGAATTTGAAACCATTGCTCAGCTTAACATTCCTTTCTGCCGTGAGATAAAAAACGGGAAAGACACGTTCTTGATCGGCGTGATCGAACCAACCAACTTCGGGGTGGTATCATCGTTTGGCGAAGGCACAGAATCCAATTTGTGTATCTGGAAAAATGGGGCGAATATTGCCAATTACCTCGTTGGCAGAAAAATCACAGTTCAAAATATTTCTATCTCCCAAGGGATGGTAGAAGTGTCTTTTCTTGACCAAGGCGGTAAACTCCATCAGAAGAAATTCGACTGTCAAACCACCAATGACGACCCGATTCTGATCAATCATTGGACAACGGAGCGGATCAATTGATCTCGTATATTATTTTCGATAATGATTTTTCTTCAAGTTCTTATATTATAATCGATAATAATATAAAAATCGTTGTGAGCTCAGAAAGAAATAGAAGCGGAGTCGGTAATGGGTCAAAGTGTCTTTTCCCGGCAACCTGTAGATCTTTTAATTAGTGGCATCTGGAGATAAAAGTTGAAGAAAGACACTTTTCTGGGGGATGGATTCGTTTTATTTTTTCAAATCCTCAAAACGGATTCAAGCGGAGAGAAGTCGATGAACACGAGTTTTTGATACCCCGGTAATTCTTGAAATTTCTGATAAAGAATGTCCACTCCGTCGAAGTTCTCTGATCTGTTCGGTGTCGGCGATCACATCCGTAGGACGACCGAGAATTTTCCCCTTGGCTTTCACCCTTGCCAACCCAGCCTTAGTACGTTCGCTGATTCTGATCCGTTCTTGTTTTGCTAGACATGCCATCAGCGAAATGATCGCATCGGCGAAAATTCCCAAAGAAGAAATATACTCCTCCGTGTAGGAATGCCACTTTGTATGGTAATTATCAAGTTTTGTCAAATATTCAAGAGTTTTCCGGCTACCCTCACGGCTGAACCGATCCAACGACCAAAATAACAGAACATCGAATTTCCGTTGTCGTGCCATGGTAAAAACTTTTTTGAGCCCTTGGCGTTCTTCTGCGGATTTTCCCCCACTGGCGACATCTTGGATTTCTTCAATGATATTCCAACTTTGCCGATCCGCATATTCCCTCAACTGCCGAAGCTGATTATCGGTGGTCTGCTCTTCCGTTGAAACTCGACTGTATATAACACAACGCATTTTTTCCTCCATTTCCTGTCGTTCCAAAACGTTCTCGAAAATCAATGCTTTTTCACCCTCAAAACGAATCCATTTTTTCAATGGTTCAAAACGTTCGTTTTGGAACACTCCAGTTAAAAAAACGGATTTCTGAAATTATCACCTCCTCTGTCAGAAATCCGGTTTGTCTGTTTGCTGTTCTCATACAAGGCTCTGGTAGGCTCTGGAAGAACAAAAAAGCATTGATATGGATTTTCTCAGTTTCAGAGTCGGAACATCAAATTGGTAGAGTTTGCGTTTCGGAAGTTCCACAATTTTCCAATCCGGCATATTGCCTGTTGCGTGAACCAGCATTGCAGGATCACTGGAGTAGCAGTAGCACCGGAATTTTTTATGAAAAAGGAAATGAAGCGGCATGTTACCGATTCCGATATAGAGCGAAGCTGGATCATACTTGTTCTGCATAATAAAGCTCATGGTTCCGATGAACTCCCGAAGCCCTCCGGTAAAACTTTCCATGTTCAACAGCTTGTTATTCCCCAAGGACACATCAGCCATTCTGAATATCGCTTCCGAATCGACCTGCCCCGATCTTTTCCAGTTATACCGGAAAAACAGTTCCTTGTGATTCAGGATTGTTCCGTTGTGAGTTCCGACAAAAAAATCGGCTTCAATCGGATGATTATTGAAACTGACCGTCGGAGTCCCCACCGTCCTCCAGCGGGTATGTCCAACAAAGACAGAGATAGAATTATCAAATGAACTCATCAACTCCCGAAACCTCGCCGACTTCACAAAAAAATTGGCGGGAACGGCGTCTTTCAGAATTTGCCCCGAACCATCTTTATTCCCCATATAAATACCTGTGGCATCACGTCCACGAGCCTCATTTAACAAAAGCAGGTTTGTAAATATGCTGGAAAGAGTTTCCAGCTCTTTCCGTGTCCTGCGCTTTTGCCCCAAGATCAAACCACACTGACCGCACATATTACGCAACCTTTGGTTCGGGAGTATGCTTATGACTGGCGCTCCCCGGCATGTTTTCAAGTAAAAAATGCCTCATGGTTTTATATTCATCGCCAATGGCTCCGATTCTCAAGAGGTGAACTCTCAAATCATACTTTGCCGATTCCATGGAGAGGCAACGCTTCTTTGAGGCAGCGAATTTCACTTCTCTTGCACGGTTGACAAGCAGAAGACAATATTGGATATAGGATTTCACCTTTCCGGCATGCAATGTCGATTCAAACCATCTGAACTCAACAGTTCCCCTATACAGCAATGAATGAAAATTTACTCCATGATACCGGCTCGAATGATAGTGCGTATGCCTCATTTCATCAAGGTTATTCTCCCCATACCACAGTTGACAAAGTTCAGTCAGTGATTGCGGACGATGTTTGTTGATATCGGCAATAAAATTCTCCTCTGTCGGCTTTGTGTAGCTATTTAAGCGTGATTGCGAAATTTGGAGCGCATGCAGAATCAGCGGTTCTTGCTTGTAAACAATTTTTGCAAGGTTTCCCAATTGCCGCCCATTGAGGCTGGAGGCATCGACATGGACATGAATACCACAGCTCGAATTGACTTTGCCGCCAGCTTTTCTGATTGCTCGAATCACATTTTGCAGAACTGAAATGTCGTCAGGATAGTTCAAAATCGGAGAAACGACCTCCGCATTCCCACGACCAATCGAAGCATCGGAAACTGCATTCCATTTACGACCGTCAAGAGCTATGCAGTGCCATTTATCATAGCTGCCGCCCTCATGTCCAATCTCGCCGCCAACCACTCTCCAAATGGCTGAAACGGTGTCTTTTCTTGAAATTCCAATGGTTTCAATTTCCACCCCAAACCGCATTCCAGAGAGTTCTGCAATTTTGTCCATTTTTACCTCTTGTTTTTGTGCAAGTCGTTTATTTTCTAATACTTAAGATAGATCCAAAACAAGAAAAATCAAGTCTAAAAGCAGATAATTTTATTAGTATTATTTCTATTTTTATTGATAATAATATACAAAAAACGATCCAGTTTTAGGAGTTAAAAAAGACAGAAAATGGATCAGATCGAAAGAATTGGAAAACGAAGAAATGAAAGGATTTCAGAATGGAATAATGGAGCCGTTTTGATGCATCTTCGGAGGGCGGAAAGAATCCGGTATTCCGCAGAAAATGAATCAAGAATGTGTCGCCTTGATGGATAATTTCCGGTCGGGTCAACCGGTCCCTTGAGTCGGTCAAAAAATTTTTTCAGAAAATTTCGAATGGCGATTTTGTAGAAATGTATTTTCACGCAGTTGAGCAATGACAAAAAGTTCCAAAAGGCGAAAAACAGGTGAATGGATAATGTGTTTTTGTTCAGAAGAGGAAACTATAAGAACAAGAACTTCTCTGGCATAGCTCTATAGCGTGGCTGATAAAACTTGAAATGCCGCAAAGAGCGGTTAATTTATTGTTAGGCTATCGTTAGTTTATCCAATGGGAAGAACGGTATTTCTCCTTAAGTGCGATTTCATCAAAAAAAGAGACTTGAGCTGAATAAGTCGGAAAAAAGACAAAAAACTGGCTCCGGCAGCTGGATTCGAACCAGCGACCAAGTGGTTAACAGCCACCTACTCTACCGCTGAGCTATGCCGGAGCGTTTCAATGTTTCTTAACATAGTACGATTTGAGGAAAAAGGCAAATTGAAAATCGAAAAAATTTGGACTTTTTTCCTCAAAAACGCGATTTTTCAGGCTTCCGGCAACAGTAGCTGCGGAGGAAACCACGGCTCTGCACATCCGATTCGATGATGAATCCTGCACGGGTCAGAAGTCCGGTCATAATCCAGCCGGTCGTACTGAACTCCTGCGAAATGTGGCGCGAAAGGTTCGGACGCGCTTCAAATTCCGACTCAATGATGCGCTGAAAGTACTCTTCCGGACTCCCGTTCCCCCAGTCGAACACCACGTCAAGCAGATAAAAAAAACCGCCCGCCTTCAACGAAGAAAAGATTTTCTCCAACGCCACCATCTTCCAGACATCCGGCAGGTGGTGCAGCGCCATCCCGGTCACCACAGCATCATAAGCCTGCGGCGGATAATCGAAACTCAGAAAACCGGCATGGTAAAAATCAATATTTTCCAGCTTTTCCTCACGCGCTTTCGATGAAGCATAGTCGATCATCATCGTCGAGACGTCAAGCGCCGTCACATGCGCACAGACCTTCGCCGCCGCACGGGCAAATGCACCCGTCCCCATGCCGATTTCAAGCACCGCGCTTTCCTTCTTCAGCCTGATCGCATCGAGAATCATCCGATTCTCCGCATCGACATCGCGCATCTTGCGCATCCGGGCATCGTATGCGGCAACCTCGTCGATCGAACCGTAATCGGTCCCGATCTGCTGAAATTCATTACGCCGCCAATTGAAATGTTCTTTCATCAACTCCCTCCGTATTCCGGCCGCGAACCCGATTCGCGGGATTCATCCGTCTGCAATAACATATCATGATTCAGCCCGGTTTCAACCCCGCTGACGAAAATTGCGCCTTTCCTGCTTCCGTGCTTTCCGGAGAAAGTTTCAATTTCCAAGATTGCATTGTCGGAAAAATCAATGTATATTCTTTCCCATCAGAGGAGAGCGTATTGAACACAGGAGAGGAGCTTCAATATGATATTCGGGATTTTATCGGGGTTCGCCGCCGCCACGTTCCAATCCGGCGGGTACATTCTGGCACGCATCTACATCAAAAAACGCAACGATCCGCTGGAGCTGATGGTCATTGCGCAGCTGCTGATCGCCCTGTTCAGCATTCCGCTTCTTCTGCTGCTCTGGCGCAACGGCTTCTGGGGAAACTGGCACTGGGTCGTGCCGATGTGTCTGACCGCGATCGGCACGACCGGGGGAGAACTCATGTTCTTCCGCGCCGAACGCAGCATCGCGCCGTCGCGGCTGTCATCCCTGCTCGGACTGCGCGTCGCGCTGCTCGCCATCGTCTCGGCCTCCATCGGACTCGAACACTACAATCTGCTCCAGTGCGGCGGGATCGTGCTGGCCGCCGCATCGGCGTTCGTCATGAACTACCAGAACGGCCGGCTCAATTTCAAGGGAATGCCGAACGTCTTCGCCGCCCTCGCCTTCTACTGCCTGTCGGACCTGTCGATCAAGTACATGATCGACGGCATCACCGCTCCGTCGCTCTGGCACTCCGCCCTGATCGCGGTCTGCTGCATCAATCTCCTGATCGGGACCGTGCTGCTGCCGTTCCTGTTCGTACTGAAAATCCGTGCGCGGAATTTCCTGCCGGCGACACCGTATGCGGCAACCTGGCTCGTCAAGCAGCTGTTTCTGTATCTCTGCTATGCGATGGTCGGCCCGGTGTTCGGCAACGTCGTCATGGCAAGCCGCGGCCCGATCGCAATCGTGCTGACGCTGATCCTGCTCCACCTCGGCGTCCGGGATATCGAACAGCCGAAGGCGCTTTCGGTATGGGTTCGCCGCGGCGTCGCCACGCTGATGATGGCCGCCGCGATCGTCCTCTACTCGGTCGCCTGACGCAACCGGCGCGTCAGCGGCCCGCCGCTTTCACGTGCGCCCGGAGACGGGTGTAGATGTCGTTGAACAGCGCGGCACGGTCAATCTTCCGCGCGATCAGCATCCGGCAGGCGGTTTCGGGAAAACTCCAGGAGCTGTCGTCCTCAAGCCGTTCGCGCGGAATGATCTCCCATTCGGTCGACTGCGGGCTGGTCAGGTACGAAACCGCCGAAATGTCCCAGATCACCTTGTCCACGGATTTGTGCTCCTCGACGTAATCGCGGAAGATCGTGCAGAGATACCGCCCCGGCTCGCCGCAGTCGGCCAGCTCGCGCTCAAGTTCTTCGGGCTGCATCGTCAGCGCGCTGGCCACGTGATCGCATGGAACCCGCACGAACGGCGCCGCCGAATCGATCACGACCTGCGCGGCCGGAACATCCTCATACAGGTTGAATTCACGGTTGTGAGCCTGCTTATGATCGTGGCCGCCGAGCCAGACAACGACAATATCGCCCGCGATGTCCGGCGCGATCAGGAGCGCCGATGCGAGGTTCGTGATCGCGCCGATCGCAACGACGAACAGTTTTTCGCCGCGTCCCCGGGCCCGCTTCGCCTCGGCGATGATGAAATCGACCGCCTCGGAACGAACCGGCGTCATCCGGTCAGGCAGAAACGCCGTTGCACCGCGATAAGCGGGAACCCGGCCGCCGAAGCCCATGAGGTCGATGATCCGGACAATTTCCCGGTAACTCTTCTCCATCCCGTCGGCGGCGGAGGTCGAACGGCTGTTCAGAAACGGAGCCGCCGTCACACCGCGCAGGTTGATGCACTCCGGCGTCAGCAGCGCGTAGACGAGCGCGAACTGATCGTCGATCTCGTTATAGGTGTCGGTATCCAGAATCACCGGCACGGGACAGGCGCCGGCCGGCACGGTATAGCTCTTTTCATTGAAATTCATGACGTTCCTCCCTGGATTTTGTGTCTGCTCCATAGTATAAGCGTCAATCTCTCCGGCGCCAAGCCTTGCAAATGGCAATCTTCAATGTTATTATAGCACAAAACAACTTTTTCCGGAGGATTTCAATGAAAGCGGAACTTCTTTACAGCGGCCGGTATTCCGGCAGCCGGAACACGGCGCTGCACCGGCACGACGGCGCGGAGCTGGTTCTGGTCACCGGCGGACGGTGCGGCAACGTCGTGCCGGGCGGTTCCCTGTCGGCCGATCCCGGCGGCGTCTTCGTCATTCCGCCGGGGCTGCCGCACCGGCAGATCGATTTCGGGGAGGTCGGCACGGTCTATCTCGTATTCGAACCGGCGGATACGGCGTTCGACCTCTCCTTCCGGGTCATCGATGCGTCGCGCGACGCCTTCGTCCCGGTCTGGATCGGGCAGATCGATGCGCTCTACCGGCAGAAAGCGCCGGAGGAGTGCGGCGCGCTCCTCTCGCTGCTGCTCGGACACCTGCACCGGCTCGAAACAGCCGTGAACGCACTGCCGATGCTGCCGGAATCAATTGCAGCGGCGATAGAATACCTTTCCGGCCACTTCGCCGAACCGTTCTCCGTTGCCGGAATCGCCGAACGCAGCTCTTTAAGCCCCAGTTATTTCAATGCTCTGTTCCGCCGTCACACCGGGCAGAGCCCGGCCGGATACGTCCGGAAGCTCCGGCTCGCCTATGCGCGCCGGCTCCTGCTCGGCAGCCGTCTTTCCATCACCGAGGTCGGAGAACAGTGCGGCTACCCGAACCCGAACTACTTCGTCCGCCTCTTCCGGGAACACCACGGCTGCACGCCCGGCGCTTACCGGGCCGGAGAGGGCGCCCGGGCCGACAATCTGGACTGATTCCGCACGAGACAAAAAACCGCGCGGGGCTGCGGACCTCGCGCGGTTTCCGTTTCCGGGTTCAGCTTCAGCGGTAGAGCGGCCCGAGAGCCGCGCAGGCGCGGTAGTCGGCGCCCTCCTTATCCATGCCGAACGCATTCCAGACCGCCGGACGGAAGATCTTATCCTCCGGAACGTTGTGCATGCAGACCGGAATCCGCAGCATCGACGCGAGCGTGATCAGGTCCGCACCGATATGGCCGTAGTTGAAAGCGCCGTGGTTCGCGCCCCAGTTGGCCATGACGCTGTAAACATCCTTGAACGCCCCCTCCCCGGTCAGGTTCGGGACGAACCAGGTAGTCGGCCAGCCCGGATCGGTACGGTCGTCGATGATCTTGTGGATATTCTCCGGCAGCTCGTAGGTGTAGCCTTCCGCAATCTGCAGCACCGGGCCGAGCCCCTTCACGCGGTTGATGCGCGAAAGCGTGATCGGCATGCCGCCCTTCGTCAGGAAGCGGCTCGAAAAACCGCCGCCGCGGAAGTAGCCGAGGTTCGCCGGAACCCACGAGGTCGCGTCGAGACACGCCTGCGCCTCGGTTTCGGAGATCTCCCAGAACGGCTTCATGGCCGGCTTGCCGTCCAGCGATTCGCAGCCGGTCGCATCCATCGTGGTGGCGCCGGAGTTGATCAGGTGGATCAGGCCCGGCACGTCGAGATCGTAGCCGGTCGCCTGCTTCACGGCCTCTTTGCTCCAATAGGTGCGCACATCGCTGAAACCCGAAGCGCTGTTGGAGAGCAGATGCCCGAAAAGCATCGCCGTCCCGTTCAGCGCGTCGTTCTCGGTCGCCAGAACGAACGCTTCGCGGATGCCGTTCCAGTCGAAGGAGGAGTTCAGCACCGTCTCCATGAAGTCGCCGTTCGGCATATGGTCGGTCCACTGCCGCTGGCCCTGGAAACCGCCGGCGATCGCATTGTGCCCTTCCGCCTCCTCGCGGAAGCCCTTCTCGGCCAGCTCCGGGTTGCCGGCCATGAGGTCGCGCCCGATCATGGTCATCTTGACCACATACTCCCAGACCTTCTCCTGATCGGCCTGCGATTTGCCGTTCGCGCCGTTGTAGATGTCCTGATACTGTCTGCAGTTCTTCTTCGTCCACGCGAGGGCGCGCTCGAACTCCTCCTCGTCATAGATCTTCTCGTTGACGCGGCGGATGATTTCGCACATGTCGACCGACTCGCAGCGCATGTTCAGATAATCCTCGAAGAATTCGGGATCGACAATCGAACCGGCGATGCCCATCGCCACGCTGCCCATCGACAGGTACGATTTGCCGCGCATCATGCCGACCGCGACCGCGGCGCGCGCAAACCCGAGAATTTTCCCGCGGACGTCGTCCGGAATCGTCGTATCCGTCGCCGCCTGAACGTCGCGCCCGTAGATGCCGAAAGCCGGCAGTCCTTTCTGCGCATGCGCCGCCAGCACCGCGGCCAGGTAGACCGCGCCGGGCCGCTCGGTACCGTTGAAGCCCCAGACCGCCTTCTGGGTCAGCGGGTCCATATCCATCGTTTCGGAGCCGTAGCACCAGCACGGCGTGACGGTCAGCGTCGCCGTGACGCCCTCGCGCGCAAACTTCGCTGCGCAGGCGGCAGCTTCGTTGACGCCGCCGATGGTCGTATCCGCAATCACGCATTCGACCGGTTTGCCGTTCGGGTACTTCAATGTACCGATCAGCTCCGCAGCGGCCTTCGCCATGTTCATCGTCTGGGTTTCGAGCGACTCCCGGATCCCCTTGCGGCGCCCGTCGATCGTCGGACGGATTCCAATCTTCGGCATCACTTCGACCATTTTTCACCTCACATGTTTGGTTGCAGGGACAAAAGTGTATACAGTTATAATAGACGCTCAAACCGCAAAATCAATCTGCAATTCAAAAAAAATGCGATTATTTGCGCCCTTCCGTTTCGCCGGCGGACAGGGCAGCCTCAGATCGTCCCCTGGTCGTTGAAATCGGCCGGGATGCGCAGCACTTCGCCCGGCGTTCCTTCGAGCACCATCCGTTCCAGCAGCAGTCCGGCCGCCCGGCCCAGTTCCCCGTACGGCCGGGTCACCGAGCTGTACCGCGCCCCGAAGAGAGGATCGAGGTTGCAGTAGTGTTCGAAATAGAACACCGATATATCCCTGCCCGGTTTCAATTCCCTCGCATTCAGCAGCGCGTCGAAATACGACAGCGGCAGGTTGCTCCCTTCAAGCACGAGCGTCGTAGCTGTGTCCAGCTCCGGCAGCAGCCGTTTTTCGAACTCCCGGAACAGAGACTTCGCCGCCAGTTCGTCGAACAGCACCGGCTCGAGCGCAAACGTTGAACCGGCCGCCGAACGCCGCGCCACATCGAGCGAACGCTCGACCGAATAACGGTCCACCCCGGCGAACAGCAGCCGCGTCTTTCCCTTCGCCGCCGCGACGGCCAGCGCCGACGCCAGGGCGGACTGTTCATCGATGTAGACGCCGGGATGATTCCGCCCGAGGAAATCCCGCGAACAGGCGTCCTCCGCCGAAAACAGCAGCAGGCAGCGAACCTGCCGTTCGCGGAAGGAGTCGATCACCTCGAACGCCTCCTCCCCCGATGCGAAAATCTGCCCGTTGATCAGAAAGCCGTCGACACCGGCGCCGTCGAGCAGATGGGCCAGATACTCCCGGCGGGCGGCGCCCGAAAGCGCCGGCATCAGCACGAGGCTCGTTTCGGCCGCGTTGACCGCCTGCACGACGCCCTGCTGGATCGCCGGATCGTCGCTGCGCAGCGTCGGCGCGGCGGGCAGGATGCAGAGCCGCCGCAACACCGGCGCACTCTTCTCCGGAGCGGAGGGCGGAGGCGTCACATAGACCCCCTTCCCTCGGCCGCGCTCGCGCCTCAGCAGCCCTTCGTTGGCCAGCAGCGCGACCGCCAGCCGGATCGTCATGGCGCTGACCTCGAAGAGCTCGCACAGCTGCGGATAACTCGGCAGCTTGTCGCCGGGGCGGTAGATGCCGCGCCGGATTCTCTCCCGCAGAATCCCGGCGATGCGCTGGTATTTGATCACATTCGATTCCATGCAGCCAATGTAACACGAAAACCGCTTTTCTGCAAGCTTTCTTTCGGAGAGGAGTACGGATTTCATGAAAAACTCCGGCGGCGGTTGACAAGACGGATTCGGTATGTTATTTTAGGGAATCATGCCTTATCCATATTTCTGAACAGGAGACACGATCATGAACGACGGAAAAGAAACGGGCGATATCCAGATTGTCACCGGCGGCAGTACCGTGTACGACACTTTCGTGACCGGTACCCTGATCATCGAGGACGGCGGAAGGGCATACCGCTCCGACGTCGCCGGCGGCGGCAAGCTGATCATCGAATCCGGCGGCGTCGCGGCAGGCTTCACCGTCGCGGACAGCGACTCCGTCAGCTACGATTTCCACGCCGAAGTCGACGGCCGGGGGGAAAACAATGTGCATATCGTTTCCGCGCCGGAGAGCGCGTTCAACTATGAGATCACCGTCCGGCAGGATGTTCTCGACGGCTGCATCGCCTTTCAATGCAAGGTGGCGGACGGCGCCGTGCAGGAGATCGCCGACGGCGGCGAAGCCAGCTATACGCTCGTCCGCGAAGGCGGGCTTCAGCTTGTTCGCGGCGGCGCCCGCGCCAACGTCACCACGGTCGAGGGA
Organism: Victivallis lenta; assembly: GCF_009695545.1. NCBI lineage: Bacteria > Pseudomonadati > Lentisphaerota > Lentisphaeria > Victivallales > Victivallaceae > Victivallis > Victivallis lenta. The sequence continues at coordinate 14,813 of NZ_VUNS01000015.1, forward strand.
CAACTTGAGCTTGAATCCGGCGCCGTGTCGAACTATGCGGTCGTGAAACGCGCGGGCGAGATGGTCGCGCGTTCCGGCTCCATCGTCAACAACGTCACCGTGAATGCGGGCGGTCTGCTGAAACTCGAGGACGGCGCAGTACTCGGCGGCATCACCTGGGCAGGCGGGCGCATCGAGGCGGCCGCCGACGTGAATGCCCATACGCTGGTGCTCGGACTCGTGACGTCCGGCGAGGAGAACGACACGATCTCCCCGGATGACATCCCGCTCCCGCTGCTGAACGACCTCACATTCTTCCGCAATACCGACCTGCGCGTCGCGGTCGCCTTCGATGAGGATGCAGAAGACCGGCAGCCGGAAGGGGAATACAAACTCGCGGGCAACGCGGCAGGCTTCACCGGCTCGATCACAGTCACTTCGGGCAACTATCCCGATGTTTTCACCACACTCTCCGTCGGGGATTCCTATTCGAATACCGGGCTCACGCTCACGCTCTCGGTCAACGCGGCCGACGAACTGATCCTGACCGTCGGAAGCTGCACGGAGGACACTGCGCCGCCGGACCCGGTGCGCGCCGTCTCAAGCATGGTTTACGACAGCAGCTCCGTCATGATCCGCTGGGAGGACGGCACCGACGACATCGGCGTGACCCGCTACGAACTGCGCTACGTCCGCGAAGGCGCCTCGAAGGAGAAAACCGTGAAATCCGCGGAACCGCACTGCCTGCTCGACAATCTCGCTCCGGGCAGCTACAGCTATCAGGTCCGCGCCATCGACGCGACCGGGAAAACCGGCGAGTGGAGCGAAGAGAGGAAATTCCTCGTTGCTCCCGACAGCGACGACGACGCGCCGGAGGGCCCCGTGCTCTCCACCCCCCTCTGGGGGCACGATTATCTCCCCGAACTCTACACGTCCCCGCAGCCGGTGCAGCCGAACGACGTCAGCGGCAGTTACTTCGCCGACGCGGAGAAACTCAACGAGCTTCAGGATCAGCTTTACTGCTGGGCCGGAACGACCGCGAATCTGCTGACCTGGAGCGGCTGGGCGGCAAATTCGCCGCTTGCATTCGCCGACGAAGACGAAACGCTCGAATACTTCATCGATTACTGGAAGAACGAGGGCGGCCAGGACCGGGATGCCTTCTCCTGGTTCGTGAACGGCACCGGCGACAGCGGAGACATCATCGTTCCGGCCGAAGGAGGAAATCTGTTCCCGACGCTCGACGCCGGGGAGTACCAGTTCACGGTCACGGCGGACGAAGCGGAGGGCGACTTCGCAGTCCTGCTGCTCTCGAGTTTCAACGCCGGTTACGGGGTCGGGCTGTCAATCTATTCGGATGCGGGAATGGCCCATGCAATCACCGGCTGGGGCTACGAAGTCGTCGGAAACGACATCTACCTCTACTACTCCGACTCCGACAGCGACTATTGGGACGGCAGCTTCGACCGGCGCGAGGCCCCGAACCGCCTCTCGAAAACGAAATTCACCTTCAACAGGAAAGACGGCCGCTTCTATCTTGAGGACTACCAGGTTTCGGATGCCTATCTCGGCGAATTCACGGCAATCAGGCAGTTCGACAAGATTTTCCTCGGCGAAAACGAGACGTTCGACGACGCCCGGCAGCTCGAGTTCTCCGACGGACAAACCGTGCGGGCCGGAAACATCGACGGCAGGGAGGATGACGATTATTACGTTTTCTCGACGCAGTTCACGGGGGAGATCGACATCCGGGTCGCGATGAACTGCCCGGCGGAGTTCCTCTCCGGCATCACCGTCTCCCTGTTCGATGCGGCGAAAAACCTGATCTGGCAGGCGGCGGAGGCCGCGCTCGAGCAGGTTTACAGCTTTATCGCGGCGGCGAATTTGAATTATTACCTGAAAGTGGAAGGCGATGCATTCACCGCCGACAATACCGCCCTGCCGCTTGAACTCAACACCTACCGCGTCGAAGTGACGGAAAACGCCGAAGGGGAGCTTCACCGGCAGGCCGGCACATCGGATGCGGACGACACCTGGCAGCAGGTCGCCGGCAGCGCATCATTCTCGACGGAGATTCCGGGCGGCCGGCCCGAAGTACCGGCCGGAAATCTCTTCTCGATCCCGCTCAGTTCCGCGGGCGGCGAAGAGACGGTCGAAACCTCCAACTGGGTCGGCAAAGCGGACCGGATCGACCTGCGCGAGCTCAGGCTCGAACAGGCCGGCAGTTATGATTTCGCCGTTTCCGGGGTCTCTGAGAAGTTGAAACTGACCGTCTACCGTCTCAAGAACGGAAAGCTCAAAAAGGTCAAGAGCGTCTCCGTCACGGCGAAGACGAAGGAGGAGAAGCGCGGTCTCTTCGGACTCAACCTCGAGGCCGGAGAGTGCTATGTCGCAGTCGAATCCTCCTCCAGAAACGGAACCTTCTACGACGTTTCATTCGAAGGCGAAGTGTTCGTGAACGCCGAACGCGGCGACGACACCTGGGCGCTGGCGGCGGGGGACCCGGATTATACGGTTTCGACCGTAAAGTACGACAGCGCCTTCATGATCCTCAATCCGTACTCGCTTTTCAACACCAACTGGGTCGGCTTCGGCGACACGGCGGACTACCGCGCGCTCGAACTCCTGGATTCCGGCAGCTACAACTTCACTGTCTCGCAGCTGGCGGGAAAAGCAACCGGAAAATTCACACTCTGGAAGCTGCGCGACGATGGAAAACTCAAGAAGATGTTCACCGTCAACGCCGGCTCGAAAAAACCGGCCGTCAAAAGCAATGTCCTGCTCGAAAGCGGCAGCTATGTCATCGCCTTCGAGTCGAAGAACTGGAAGTCCGGACACAATACGGACTACACCGTCATGCTCGACGGAACGGCCTTCGGGCAGGCGAACCGGCGCGAGGACAACGACTGGCAGCACGCGACCGCCGTAACCGAAGGCGAAGCCGTGCGCGAGGAATGGGTCGGTTTCAGCGATCTCAAGGATTATTTCCGCTTCGAGGTCGCCGCCGATTCGGAGTGTTCGCTCCTGCTCTCCGGCGCGACCGGCAAAGATGCGAAGATCACCCTCTACCGCCGGAAAACCGACAAAAACGGGAACGAGAAAAATCCGGTCCGGATCGCCTCGCAGCGGACCGCCGACGGCCTCGCCGGAATCGATGAATTCCTGAGCGCCGGCATCTACTACTTTTCGGTCGAAGCACAGGGCGGCGCGAAAAAGAGCGGAACGAACTACGACATCGACCTGACGCTGAACCGGAGGGAACAAACAGGCATGCTCGCCTGATCCTCAGAGCGCCGCAAATCCGGCATGTCCGGAGAAGCGGCCGGAAATCCGGCCGGACCTGCAGCCTTGCAGGCCCGGCCGAAGAGCCGCCCGACCGGACTCGCGGCTGTTTCGGACCGGGCCGCAGAGAATCCAGAAATCCCCCCTGCCTTTTCATAACTCATTATTTCGCGGCGACAAATTCTTCAATATGCCCCGCTGCAATCCAGTTCTCAAAAGCATGAATGCCTACGGCCGACCGGCTGCACACATCGTCGTAGACCGCAAACGTATCTCCTCATTCAGTTCCATCGTCCGTTCCGGCTTGAACATGGAAGAGGCATCCCTTTTCTTTCCGCCGTAACCGGAATATAAAATCGGCCTCGGCGGTTTATTCAACCGCCGAGGCCGCCGTCCGCAGACCGGATTATTTCTTCGTGAGCTTCTTATCCCACTCTTCCAGCTTCTTGGCCGCGAACTCCCGGCCGCCGAGACCGAAAGCGAGCGCCGCCGCAACGCAGATCGCGCCGAGCAGCAGCGCGAACGCGATTTCAACGATCCGGCCGTTCAGGTTCAGGGTCGAAAGCGCGATCGCGCCGGTGAAGATCAGCACCGCCACCCGGACCGCCGTAGCGAGAAATTCGGAGCTCTCCCCCTTCCCCTTCAGCGCATTCGCCGCAAGGTTCGCAAGGAAAATGCCGACCATCATGACCACGATGCCGACGATGATGTTCCCGCCGAAAACCAGGAAGGCCGCGAGCAGTGCCGCAAGCTCCGTAAAGCCGAGCAGTTCACAACCCGACATCGCCGCGAACAGCATGATCGCCGCAAACGTCAGCTTGCCGACCACGGCGGACGGTTTGACCGCCTTGTCGCTCTTCGGCGCGAAACCGAGTGCCGCAACCAGCCGGTCGAAGCCGAAGCCCTCGAACAGCTGCGCGACGATCCCGGCCGCCACGCCGCCGACGATGAAGGCGGCCAGAATCAGCACACCCGCGCCGATCACATTGCCGGTCGCATTCAGGATCATGTCGAAAAAGCGGGAGACCGAATTGGTCAGCGCCTCGATCTGCAGCGCGTTCAGCGCCGAAATCACAACCGGAATCGCCACCAGCACATAGGCGACCAGCCCGGCCAGATACGAGATGCCCTTCTCGCCGAAGATGTTCCTGCCGCCGGTCTTTCTGCCGAGCTCGTCGAGCCGGGAGAGGAAAAGCAGCCCGGCGACCGCCTTGCGGATGATTCCGGCGATGAACAGCCCGACCACGAGAATCGCAGCCGCAGCAATCAGGTTCGGCACGAAGTCGAGCAGTTTGTTGAGCATGTTCTCAAGCGGCGTCGTGATTCCGCTGATGTTGAGCGCACGCAAAATGGCCGGGACGAAGAAGAGAAACACGACCCAGTAGATCACGCTGCCGGCGAGCTCGCTGTACGTCTTTGCGGGCTTCTTCTGCGGCGCGGCGGCTTCCGCCTCGGCTTCCGCGGGCTTCGCCGCCTTGAATTTCTCATCGATTCTGAGCGCCGTCATGGCGGAGACCGAGAGATATTCGAGCACGGTGGCCGCAATCCAGGCGATGAAAACCAGCAGCCCGGCCGCGATCAGGTTCGCCCCGTAGCCGACGATGCGGTTTACGAATTCACGAACCGGCGCGGCCGCATCCGAAAGATTCAGCGACGTCAGGCAGGCCAGCACGGTCAGCAGTAAAATGGTGTAGAAAACGATCCGGGTCACGACCTTTTCGATCTTCAGCGCGGAGGCGGACGCCTTCCCGCCCGGAAAGCTCTGCTCCAGGCGCCGGTCGAGCCCGAAGCGCTGCAGCGCCTTCCCGGCCAGATTCGCCAGCAGCCATGCGACCAGCCAGCCGACGATCAGGACCAGAAGCGCCCAGACCAGCCGCAGGATATTGATGTCCACCAGCATCTGCCAGATATTCTGCCAGAACTCTGCAAACGATTGAGGGTTACCGTCCATACCACACTCCTTTTGTTTGAATTACTGGAAACGCATGCGGAATTTCTCTGTTTCTCTCTTTTTTACCGTAGCACAGGGAAGGTGTTTTTCAAGTGAATGCGTTAAGAAAACATCCCGAAAATAACAAAAAAGTGCCGAAAAAAACTCTACAATTCGGCAGGCAGAATTCCCGGTCCGGAAGCATCGAGCCGCCCGGAGGCGAGCGCATTTTTCAATTCGAGGATCAGTGCCTCGCGCCCGGCCGGGAAACGCGCTTCAAGCGGCAGCGGATTCGAATTGTGGTTCGCCCGGAACACCGTCCTTTCGAGCGACAGCCCTTCGACCATCGCCAGCAGTTCGGCCGCCGTCTCCCGTTCCGACAGCAGCTCGAATTCCGGATACGGACTCCCGAGCACCGGTACAAACCGCAACGCCGAAAGCAGCCGCGGCTGCATGGCGTTCAACGCCTCCGCCGTCCGTGCCGCATGTTCCGCGCCGTACCGCCGCCCGCCGAGTCCGAGCAGGACCATGACCGAGGCGCGGAGTCCGCACAACTGCACCCGGCGGACCGATTCGACCATCTCCGCTACCCGTTCGGTCTTGCCGACCCGGTCAAGCAGCTGCTGCATGCCGGTTTCGAGCCCGACATAAAGGGTGTGGAGCTTCAGGCCCCGCAGCGCTTCGAGCTCGGACTCCCGGTAACGTGCGATCGAGCTGCCGTTCGCATAACTGCTTACGCGCGAGAGAAACGGGAACGCCGCCCCGAGCTCCGCAAGAATCCGGTGAACACGGTCGAACCCGATCGCCATGACATCGCCGTCGGCCAGAAAAATCCGGCGGACGCGGGGATACGCCACCCCGGCCCGGCGAATTTCAGCCGCCAGTTCCTCTTCCGTCCGCAGGCGATACGGCACGCCCTTGTACATGCCGCAGAAGCGGCAGCCGTTGTGCGGGCAGCCATATGCAACCTGAAAGATCAGGCTCCCCGCCTCGGCGGGCGGACGGAACAGCGGCTCCACATAGTGCGGCGTCATTTGAAGCCGCGCGCCTTCCGGAGTTCGTCATAAGCGCGGTTGATCCGCTGCATCTCGTTCTTGGCGAACTCGATGAATTCGGGCGGAAGTCCTTTGGCCTGAATCTTGTCGGGGTGGAAATCCGCACACTTTTTCCGCCATGCGCTCTTGAGCTCCTGATCCGTTGCCGAAGCGGTGCAGCCGAGCACCTCGTAATAGGCGGTCAGGCTGCCGCCGGAAGCGGCGGCGCCGCTCCTGCCGAAAAACGCCTCGGTGTAGCCGGTGAAGCCGAAGCGGGTTTCGGCATAGCGCAGCATCTCCTTCTCCGCCGCATCGAGATTCCCGTCGGCCATCGCCAGCTCGCAGAGAACGCCGAGAAACTGCTGGAGCAAAGAACGATCCGCCGCGGCCTCGGCCATGCGGTCCACGTAGTAGCGGTAAGAGACCGAATTGCTCCGCGCCGACTCGAAAATCCTGCGGACCGCATCCCGCTCGGTCGGCGCGAAATGCGTATCGATGAAGCGGCGGATATACTCGTCTTCTTCGGGGCTGACGACGCCGTCCGCCTTCGCGAACTTCGCCAGACACGAGAACATCGACACGACGAAGACCGCCTGCTTCCGGTCACTATCGCTGACCGCGGCACCGGCAGCCGTTTCCTTCGTCACCAGGTGACCGATCACCGCGCCGAGCACAGCGCCGGCCGGTCCTCCGAACATGCCGCCGATCGCGCCGCCGGTCAAAGCCCCCATCCAGCTCATATCGTCAAATTCCTTTCCTTCGAACATTTGCAATGCCGGTAATATAAATGCGCGGAACCGATTATGCAACCGCCGGAAGAATGAAACCGGCATTCCGAAGTCCGGAATTTCAGAACGAAATCTCAAATTCAGACCGATTTGCAGAAAGAAAGAAGAAAAACAGCCTGTTTTCACATTGCCGAAGCCCTGTTTTCTGCTATAATTAAATTCAGAAACCGACTTCACGAACCGAGAATCAACAGAGAAATCATATCAATGACGCCATTTTATCTGAATATCCTTCTTCTTCCGCTCAACCATGCCCGGAATTTTTGAAAGTTCCAATTCTCTTCTATCTGTCTTTTATGTAAATGTCCGCACAGTATTTCATGAATGAAAATTTGTTTTTTTATAAAAATATCCATGTAATAATTTTGCAATGCAATGGTATTATTTTCTTCAAAATAGAACTCATAGGAAAATGCATCATTATACGGATAGTCGCCCCCCCCATATATCCCAAGCCTGCACTCTCCCATGCAGAACGACTTCCCCTTCAGGATTCCATATAGAGAATCTATCAGGCCAGTCCAATGCAGCGTCCTCCATAGGATTTTCATCAATTTTCCTTTGATGAAACGATAACGTCCGGAAAATTGCGCACATTTTCCGGATGTCATCCGCTATCTAGGCGAGCAAATGGAGTTCCGCCTTTTCTTTGACGATCTGCGCAATCCGTTCCCGGGTCAACAGCTTGTCCAGCTCGTTTCCACAGGCACGAACCACCCAGGAGTAGACCTCTCCGGCTTTCTCCTGATCACCGTGAAACAACGACGGCATGGCACGCACGCGATCCAATCCAGAGATGACTTGAGAGGCTATCTCGTCCAGATAAGCGTTCAAACCATCTGAACCTGTCCCGCATTGATGATAAAGATTCATCGCATGGATCCGCACCGTCAGCGACCGGGGATAATCCGAACACATCAAATTCCACGGATCACCGCAGACGGACTGATCTCCGGCATTCCGGAAATCAGTCCGCAACAGGACGCATGGAATATCCAGCATTTTGGCGATCATGAACTCCACCACGGTTCCGGAATCGAGATCCGTCCCGTCAAAATTGAAAAGAGCCAGGTGGCAGCTCATGACCAGTTCCAGATCGCCGTTCCGGATACTGGTGTTGCGAAGCTGATTTCCTTCGGCATTCTGCGGCAGAACCGTCCGGTAAAAGCCTCGGGAGACTTTCCGGATGGCGTCGCTCAGCAGCAGATTGCCGGAAAGATGTTTAAAGTCGAAAAGGTCCCCCGCATGATAAATATTCATTTAATCCTCACTGAAATCAGAAGATTCCAATTTCAACACGACACTGTTTTCCTTAACCGCTCTTACCGTATTGTCATCAAAAGGCGTAGATGATGACGCTTCAATGTCGAGCTTGATTGTAACCTTGACTCCCGGCTTCGCAGCGAGCTCAAACAACATCCCTGTAATTTATTTGATTCGCCATAACATTTCAAGGTTATTTTGCACAAATTTTACACAAACTTGTGACTTGGCCATTTTTTCAGTTGCTTTTTCGGCATTTCTGAGCTGAAAAAATGGTAGCGGGGAATGGAATCGAACCATTGACCTTCAGGTTATGATCCTGACATCGCTCTCTCTTCCCATATTTCGAAAGCGGAGAAAACCAGCCTCATGGATATTCCGGCCTCCCCATGCGGCAGCTGCAGAAATGCAGCGGCACTTCGAGGGTCACGCTTGATTTCCGCTATGGTTCTCTTTTTCGCGGCGCAGCCGCTCCCAGTAGGCGAGGCGTTTGCGGATCTCCCGCTCGAAGCCGCGCTCGGGCGGATCGTAGAACTTCCGGCGGTCCATTTTCTCCGGGAAATAGTTCTGCCCGGAGAAGCCGTCCGCGGTGTCGTGGTCGTAGACATACCCTTTTCCGTAACCGGCCTCTTCCATGAGCTTCGTCGGCGCATTCAGGATGTGCGGCGGCGGCATCAGCGAACCGTGGGCTTTCGCGGCTTCCCGCGCCTTTCCCCAGGCCGCGTAGGCGCTGTTCGACTTCGGCGCGCTGCCGAGGTAGATGACCAGCTCCGCAATGGCGAGATCGCCCTCCGGAGACCCGAGCCGCTCGTAGGCGTCCCACGCGGCAAGCGCCATCGGCAGCGCCTGCGGATCGGCCAGGCTCACGTCCTCCATCGCAAAACGGGTCAGCCGCCGCAGCAGGTAGAGCGGGTCCTCGCCTCCCTCGAGCATCCGCGCCGCCCAGTAGAGCGCCGCATCGGTATCCGAACCGCGCAGACTCTTGTGAACCGCACTGATCAGGTTGTAGTGCCCCTCGCGGTCCTTGTCGTAGACCGGGGCGCGCTGCTGGACCAGCTTCAGCAGCGAAGCCGCGTCGAGCGTCACTCCGGCCGGAGTGAGGTCGTAAACGCTCTCCAGCAGGTTGATCAGGTACCTGCCGTCGCCGTCGGCGAGCTCGATCAGGCCGGCCCGCGCCTCGGGCGTGACCGGCAGCGGGCGGCCGAGCAGCGTCTCCGCCCTCGTGACGATCCTGCCGAGCGCCTCCGCATCGAGCGCATTCAAAATGAATACCTTGCAGCGCGACAGAAGCGCGCTGTTGAGCTCGAACGAAGGATTCTCCGTCGTCGCGCCGACCAGTACGACCGTGCCGTTCTCGACATACGGCAGGAACCCGTCCTGCTGGGCGCGGTTGAAACGGTGGATCTCATCGATGAAAAGCAGCGTGCCCTCGCCGTAAACGCGCCTCTTCTTCGCTTCGTCGAACGCCTTGCGAAGATCCGCGATGCCGGAAAAGACAGCCGAGAGCGCGACGAAATGGAGCTGCGTCTTCGTCGCCATGATCCGGGCCAGCGTGGTTTTGCCGCACCCCGGCGGCCCCCAGAGGATGAAGCTGGCCAGCCGCCCCGAGTCGATCATGCGCCGCAGCGGGGCGCCCTCGCCGAGCAGATGATCCTGCCCGACGATCTCGTCGAGGGAGTGCGGACGCATGCGGTCGGCCAGCGGCCGCGAAACGTTCGCCGCGAAAAGGCTGTCGTCGTCCATGCCGTTCATAATTCCACCTGTTGCGTTTTCCCGATCCGGCACCGGGCGCGGCAGAAGGCGGCCGCTTCCGGGTCGGTCAGCACGGCGCCGGTCACAATCACCGCCCCGGCCAGCTGCCAGAGTGTCAGCGTCTCGCCGAGCAGCAGCAGCGCAAACAGTGCCGAGGCGAGCGGAATCGCATAGGCGGTCAGCGCCAGAAGCCCGAGCGAAATCGATTTCTGCGCCTGGTTCCAGCCGAGAAAAGCAAGCGCCGACGGCACCAGCGCCGTGTAGACGACCAGCCCCCAGCCGCCCCATTCCGACGGCAGGACCGCCCCGGCGAAACCAAGCCGGATGCCGCCGAGCAGCAGCGCGCCGAAGAGCATGCTCCAAACCGTGACCCGGTACCCGCCGAGGCGGACCACCGCGCCGCGCGCGAAAATCGTATAGAGCGCCCAGCAGAGCGCGCCGCACAGAATCAGCAGGTCGCCCGGCGCGAGCGAGTCGATATGGAAACCGCCGCCGTCCAGCACCTTCAGAACCAGCAGGCAGCCGGCGAAGCCGGCCAGAAAACCGGCCGACTGAAGCAGCGTGAAGCGTTTTCCGGCCGCGACAGTCAGCAGAAAAATCAGCAGCGGAGAGAGCGCGTCGAGCATCGAAGCGTTGATCGACGGAATCGTGCGCTGGGCGGCGAACAGGAAGAGGCTCATGAGCCCGGCGCCGACAAAGCCGAGCAGCGCCAGCTCAACCCAGTCGCGCCGGGCCGGCGGCAGCATCGCCCGGACGCCCTTCACAGCGGCGCCGGCGGCCAGCATGACCGCCCCGGCAATGCCGAACCGGAACATGCCGAGCGAGGCGGGGTCGATTCTCCCCTCCCCGATCAGCAGCCGCCCGACCGGAAACAGCGTCCCCCATGCGAAGACGCTGACCGCCGCCCAGAAGAACCCTTTATTCAATGATGAACGCATCGCAGCACCTTTCCGCCAATACCATACCGCCGGAAAAGGAAAAATGCAATTATTTTTTCTTCTTCGACTTCTTCTCTTTGAGCTCGATGTCGGCGGAAATCTTTTCGACCCAGTTCTTCAGCCGGCGTTTCTTTTCCGCCGCGGGAGTCTTCGGCATGCGGGGGCCTTCGGCCGGGGCTTTCTCCTTCCGCATGGTCCGGCCGGCCGGCGCCTTTTCGCGGCGCTCCGGCTTTCCGGCCTCCCGGTCGCGGGGCGGACGGGCCGGACGCTCCGGTCTTTCCCCGTCCGCTCCGCGCGACGGGCGCTCGGCGCTCTTCGAATCGTCCTCGGGACGCTCGGAGGCGAGCTGCACCTTCGGGCCGCCGCGCCGGAACGCGTCGATCACCTGTTCCGCCGCTTCGAAATCGACATTCACAAAGCTGAAATGGTCGAAACAGTCGATCTTGCCGACCCGGTATTTCTTGAGCCGCGCCTTCTCCCAGAGAAGGTCGAGCATCTTCACCGCGCCGTAACCGTCGAGTTTGCCGACGCCGATGTAGAGCCGGGTCGCCCCGTGGTCGTCCGGCAGACTCTCCCACGAACGGCGTTCGCGCCGCTGCTGCGGATTGAAATCGCGGTAGTTCTCCGGCAGGAGTTCGCCTTTGAAGCGGAGCTGGAGCACGGCGGCGAGCACCTCCGCCGGAGAGCCGCCGAGCGTCATAAGCTCTTCGGCGAAATTCACATATTCGCTGTGCATGCCGCCCTCGAGCGCCCCGGAGACGAGCTCGGAGAAGCGCTGCTTCTTCTGTTCGACCACATCCCTTCCCTGCGGGAGCTCCTTCTTCTCGATGTGCGTCTTCGCCTCGCGCTGGATCATGGTCAGCCGGCGGTATTCGGCGGGAGTCACAAACGTGATCGCCGTGCCGGTCTTGCCGGCGCGGCCGGTGCGGCCGATGCGGTGGACGTAGGTTTCGGTCCCCTGCGGCATCGAGTAATTGATGACGTGCGTCAGGTCGTTCACGTCGATGCCGCGCGCCGCGACGTCGGTTGCGATCAGAATCTTGAACTTCTTCGTCTTGAACTGATTGATGACCTTCGTCCGCATCGCCTGCGCGATATCGCCGTGCAGCGCCTCGACACGGTGGCCGCGCAGCTTGAGTTTCTCGACGAGTTCGTCGACATCGTTGCGGGTGCGGCAGAAGACGAGCGCGTAAATATCCTCCTCGATATCGAGAATCCGCGACAGCGCCTCGAACTTGTCCTCGCGCCGGACCTCAAAATAGATCTGCTCGGTCAGGTCGGTGCTGAGCTGCCGGTTCTCGGTGCGGATCACCTCGTAATCGCGCATGAACTGTCCGGCGATCTTCAGGATTTCGGGCGGCATGGTGGCGGAGAACATCAGCATGCGCTTGTCGGGCGTCGTCTCGGACAAAATCGCCTCGATCTCCTCGATGAACCCCATGTCGAGCATTTCGTCCGCCTCGTCGAGCACCGCGAAGCGGAGCGCGGAGAAGTCAAGCTTGCCGCGCCGCATGAGGTCGAGAACCCGGCCCGGCGTGCCGATCACGACGTCGACACCGTCGCGCAGCCGCTGCAGCTGGATTTCGATCGCCTGCCCGCCGTAAAACGGCGCGATGCGCAGTTCGTTCTTCCCCTTCAGGGAATTCAGTTCCTCGGCGATCTGGATCGAAAGTTCGCGGGTCGGAGCCAGGACAAGCGCCTGCGGCTTCCGGAGCCCGGGTTCGCCGAGCTCGATGATCGGAATGCCGAACGCGGCGGTTTTGCCGGTTCCGGTCTGCGCCTGCCCGACAAGGTCGCATTCGCCCGAAATCAGTTTCGGAATGGTCAGCTCCTGGATCGGCGACGGGGCTTCGAACCCCTTCGCACGCAGCGCTTCGAGGGTCTGCTCGGAGACGCCGAGGATACGGAAATTGTCAAGATCGCTCATGGTAGCCTTTCGTGCCGTCTACTGTAAATATTTACAACTTTCATGCATACGGCGAAAAGCACCCTGTGGCGCGCACACTTGCAAATCAGTTGTCATCCGGCCCCGTCCGAGTCGGCAGAAAATCTAAGTGACGGGGCGTTCCATTCGCCGGAACTCCCGGCAAAAGATATTAATATACCTCCGTGCCGTCGTTTTTGCAAAGGCTCGTTTCGTATTTGATCCGTTTTCTTTCGTGAATATCCAGAAAACAGCCGTCGCCGGCCGTGTAATCGGGCTGGAGCGCGACCTTGCCGCCCCCCTCCGGCAAATCGATCGCGAAGGTCGGAACCGCGAGCGACGAGAGCCGCGGCCGGAACGCGCGGAGAATCTCAAGCCCCTTTTCGATTCCGGTCGCAAAATGGCGCACGCCGCGCACCGGATCGACATGGAACAGATAGTGCGGCTTGACCCGCAGTGCGACGAGACTGCGGAAAAGCCGTTCAAGCACCGCCGCATCGTCGTTGATCCCCTTCAGGAGCACAGTCTGGTTGATGACCGGAATCCCGGCGGAGACCAGCCGGACGCACGCCTTCTCCGCCTCCGCCGACAACTCGCGCGGATGGTTGAAGTGCGTGGCGACCCAGAGCCCCGGAATCCGGCGCAGATATCCGCACAGCGCATCATCGATCCGCTGCGGCCAGACGGCCGGAATCCTCGTCGCGATGCGGATGATGTCGATCGACTCCACCCCGGCGATCGCATCGACGATGGTCCGGAAACGTTCGAAGGGCAGCATCAGCGGGTCACCGCCCGAAATCAGCACTTCACGCACCGCCGGAGTCCGCCGCAGGTAGTCGACGGCCGCCGCAAGCTCGGCGTCGGAAATGTCGTCGAGCTCCATCCCCGTCGTCCAGGCGCGTTTGCGGAAGCAGAAGCGGCAGCGCATCGCGCAGCGTCCGGTCGCCAGCAGGACGACCCGGTCGGCGAAGCGGTGAATCAGCCGCGGCGAAGCCATCTGCTCCTCCTCCGCCAGCGGATCGAAGCTCGACGATTCGTCGGCCAACTCCGCCGGAGCGGGAAGCGCCTGCCGCGCGATCGGGTCGTTTTTCCAGTCGGCCGGATCGATCAGTTTCAGGTAATACTCATTCAGGTAAACCGGGAAACGGGCCTCAACCGGCTCCAGCTCCGGCGGAAGCGCCAGCCCGAGCGCCTCGAACGCCTCCCGGGCCGATGTATAGAATTTCATGATCCATTCAGATAATTGGTTGCACCATATTCAGAATCATTTAATATAAATCCGGCACACGGGAAAATCCACTTCCGGATCCGGTTTTCTCGAAAAAACGCCGCCGCCTCCCCGGTTTTCTTTCGTTCCTCCGGACCGGCGACCCGAAAAAAAACGAATTTTTCCACGCTTTTCATTTCACGGGCCATTGCAATCGCCCCGAGGCTGTGTTATAATATAATAAAAGGGATTATACACACGTGCGAATAATTACAACAAAATTATAACAAACAAATTACAACAATATTTTAAAATCCATTTTCAGGAGAAAAGCATGTCACTGTCATTCAAAAAACAGGAAGAAGAGCTGCCGTCCGCGACTTACACCAGCTTGCAGGAAACGCTCGTCAGGCAGTCCGCCGGGCAATTCTCCGCGGAAACAGATGAAGAACCGGCTGCCGCGCAGCAGGCCGCGGCATTGCCGGAAAATTCCCGGAGCGACTCCGCGAAGGCACAGCAAAGCGCGCCGGTGACGTTCGGCACCGGCGCCGCCGACGGCAATGCCGGGAACTCCGCCGGCGGCGGAAACGGAAACGGAATACCGGGACGAAACTTCGCTTCCGGCGGCAGTCGCCGCAGCCGTCACGTTCCCCGGCGCACAGGCCGGCGGCGATGCGCTGCCGGACCCGGTTCAGCTCCGCCCGGCCGGTAATTCCGGCCTGACGGCCGAAGGCGACGCTCCGGCCGCCGTCGGGGACCTCATCACCGAAATCCTGCCGGGAGAAACGGTTGCGGATCCGTTCATCGGCGGCGTCCTTTACACCGATGCGGGCGAACCGGTTCCGTCCATCGCAGGAAGCATCATCGTCCGCGGCGGCGGCGCGGAAGACGCTCCGGTCTCCATCACCGGCGATTTCACCGGCGGCAGCAAAATCGTTTACGACGGCAGTTCCGTTTATCCGCACGACCTGCACGCCGTCACCGGCAGCGTCGTCATCGATCTTTCATACGCCGCCTTCACCGGAACCGCGGGCTCCATCGTCATGGGAGGCCGGGTCTCAGGCGCCGCCGACAGCACCCCGGAAACCGGAGACGCCGGCGGCATGGAGATCTCCGGCGGAGTCGAGGTGAAACTCAGCGACACCGACCTCGGGAAAAACCATCTGTTCCCCGGCGTCCTGGTCGAGAACGGCGGTTATGCCGCGGTCCGGTCCGGAGTCAAAGGGTCTTTCCGCAATGTCGCGGCCGCCCCGATCGACGATGACTCCATCTTCTGCATCATGGGCGCCGCGGTCAAAAATGAAGGCAGCCGGTTCAGCATCGACGGCGGCATCGAACTCATCTTCACCGACAGCCGGCTCCAGGGCGTATTCGGTTACGGCGTTCATCCCGAAAGCCATACCGGCGGTTCAGGGAACACCGTCAGCCGCGCTGCCGGCAAGGAACACGCCATCCGGATCGCCCTCGAAAACACCTCCTTCTTCTGCATCGCCGGCGCCGCGGCGGGAGGCACCGTCAACGGAGACATCGACATCTCGGCCGACAACGCCAGCAAGGGAAAAAACAACTGGGGGAATTTTTACCGCACGGAAATCACCGGAATCGGCCCGGGGGACAACCTGAACCTTCCGATCGGGGCGGTCACCGTCAACGGCGACATCAGCCTCTCGCTCTTCGACGACAGCTGCAACACCGTTCACGGCGGATACTTTTTCCCCAACGCCGGCGATGCCGGATTCGCCAACGGGAACATCAGCATCACCATCCGGGACTCGGGCAGCCGGGGCGACGACTATTACGGCTGGCTGAATGTGTACGGCGGAATCTACGGCACATATATCGAAGCTCCGGCCGAAGGGGCCCCCAATCCGGTTTCCGCCGAAGTGACGGGCCGGATCGTGCTGGAAGTCGACGGCCATAATTTCTCAAACATCACGGCGGGCGGCCCGCACTCCGTCGGCGGCGGCCTTACGGACGGGGGCGCCGCCATCCGGACGCTCTTCACCGGCGACCTCACCGTCAACGGCGACTTCCTCGGCGGCACGTTGTCGTCGAAATATTTCGATGTCACCATCCACGGCGACATCGCGGTCGGCGCGGCAACGGGCGTCACCGCGAAAATCGTGTTCAACAACAATTTCACCGGCGGCTTTCAGGCGCGCAACGATTACGACACGACCATCGACGGAGCCGTGACCGTTGACCTTGACAACGCATCGTTCATCGACAAAAATAACAACGGCATCCGGGTCACCGGCGGCGGGATCGTCACCGGCGGAAGCTACGGCGAAGAGCGTCCCGCGGGTGTGGTCACGGTGAAAAACGGCATTCGGATCACCCTGAACAACACTGTTTTCGAAAATCAGGCCAACCATTCGCTCACCCATGTTCTCGGCGTTCGGATCGAAAACGGCAGCGTCGTCGTGCAGAACGGAGTCGACTGCACGCTGAACAACGTGCAGTTTCTCGGCCTGGAGGATCTGGACCCGGAATATCCGATTCAGAATCCCGGCGAAGTCATCCCGCACGACAAGCTCGTCGGCGGAGGCGTCGATGAAAACGCCTCCGGGAAAGCCGAGATCCGCGGAACCGTATCCGTGACGGTGACCGGCAGCAGCCTGAAGCTGTTCTACGGCGGCGGCTACTCCGCCTTCGCCTATTCGACCGGAGAGAACAAACCGGTGGACAGTTACAGGCGGCGCGAAGCGGAAGCGGACTTTTACAAGGTGGTCACCGTTTCCTCCGGCGACGCCTCGCGGCCGGCAGTGGATCTGAAACTCGACGGAACCTCCTTCGCGGCGGTGTCCGGAGGCGGCCGGAATATCGAAGTCATCGGCGACGTCGTCCTGCATTTCGACAACACCCCCGGCAACGACAAGGCGGTCGGCGAAATCATCTACGGCTCCGGCATCGGCATCTGGCACAAGGGCGACGTCGACCTCACCGTGACCGGCGGCTGCAACATCACCGACCGGCTGGTCGGCGGCGGAGGAGGCTCCTCGGAGATCCAGAAGCAGCGCCTCGATGAAAACGGCTATCCGGTCTACGATGAAGACGGACAGGAAATCTACGACCCCACCGGAGTCCGGGATGCCCTGCTCGAAGGAAACGTCACGATCACGCTCTCCGGCGGCAGCACCTTCAACACGGTGTACGGCGGCAGCGACTGCGTCGGAATCAACGAAACCGGACCGGAGAACATTCCGGCCCAGCTCTCCGCCAGGAGCACGCCGGCGCCGGACCGGGTCCTCTCCGTCTACGGCAGACCGACCGAAATCACCGGCCGGATTCTGGTGAACCTGAACGACGTGACAATCAACACCTATGCCGGCGCGGGGCTCGGCACGGTCGGCCGCGATGTTGCGGGGACAACCGTAGTCGCAACGCAGCTCGGCTCCGGAACTTCCGTCAGGAATTTCATCGGCGGCAGCCTGTTCACGGACTACAGGCAGGGCAACCCCGTCCTCCACGGCGACGTGAAGGTCACCGGCGGCGGCGGCCGGAACACGATCGTCTCCGGCGGCTTCACGGCAGGCAGCAAAGTCCTCCATGCGGAAGAGATTCTGCGCAGCGAACACGACGAACCGGTCGAGATCACCGGCCAGGGCAGCTATGAATACGTCGGCCACGGCAGCGGAGACTACGACTACGGCTATCTCTATTTGTATGATCCGGACAATCCGGACTGCAGCTACACCAAAGATCCCGATACCGGAGAATTCACTTATGTCGGCTACGGAAAAGGCGACTATTGGGAATACTACACCCACATCCGCGTCGGCGAAGGAAACGGCTCTTACGCCTTCGATCCGGCAGGAACCGGCTCCTACTACGTGATCGAACGGAAGGAGGCGGTCATCGGGGAACTCGGACATCACACCATCACGGGCTCCGTGATCGCCGACCTCAAAAACTTCGAATTTACCGGAGACGGGCTCCTCCTGACCGGCGGCGGCGAAGTCGACGGCCTGAATAAAAACGAAGGGCATCTCCAGTACAGGATCGAAGGCGGAACCGACATCTCGCTGAACGGCGTTCTGTTCAACAGCAACCGCTTCGCCGGCGCGATGCATGTGAAGGACAAAGGCTGCGGCCGGATCGCCGGAACGGCGAAAACCGTGCTCTCGAACGCGGTTTTCGGCGCAGGCCCGGCGGACGAGCCGGCGCTCGTGCTCGGAGCCTATGCCGTCAACGGATCCCGGGCGGAAATCGGCGGCGGCATCAACGGCACGCTGAACGACGTCGACCTGAGCAGCCGTTCCGGCAGCGTGGTCTTCGGCGGCAACGCCGCCTCCGGCGGCAGCGTTGCGGACCTGGCCGGAAACGTCTCGCTGACCATCTCCGGAGAGAACGGCAAATACGGCACGGTCTACGGCGGCAGCGGCAGGCTGGACGATGCGAGTTCGGCCGACATCGCCGGCAACGTCAATCTGACCGTCACCGGCGGCACCTTCACGGGCAACATCGTCGCCGGCAGCAAAAACGGCCTGATCACCGGCGACGTCACCGCTTCCATCGGCGGCCGGGCGCTGGGCTGGATCATCGGCGGCAGCGAGAACCGGCTCGTGGACGGCAGCATCGATCTCTCGCTCACGGGCGAATTCGACTACATCGTCTTCGGCGGCGGACTCGGAACCGGCGCCGGAGTCACCGGCGACATCACGCTCACGGTCACCGGCAAAGGCGGCGCCCGGAACGGCATGATCTATGCAGGCGGCAACGGAGACGTCGGCGTCGAGAGCAGACGCGAAGGCACCCGGATCACGGTGACGGTCAACTCGAACGAGCACGGCGAAGCCTACCACCTCTTCCTCGGCACGAGCGCCAACTCGTCCGCGCCCGGAGATTCGACGATTTACGGGGACGTCTGCCTCGACTACATCGCCAACGGCGTCACCGACCGCACCGCCGAAACCGGCAGCGTCTACGGCGGCAGCCGGCGGACCGGCGTCGCCGGCGACTCCGTCATCACCGGCAAGGCCGTGCTGAATTTCGGGGAAGTCTATATCAACAACCTGTTCTTCGGCGGCGGCTATGCGACCGCGTCCGGCCAGAGCGTCCGGGTCGTCACCGAAGGCGGCGTGCTGATCAATCTGAACAACACGAAGGCGACCGAGGCGGCGATCATGGCCGGCGGCATCGCCACCGGCAGCGGAGCGCAGGCCGTCATCGGCACGGAACAGACCCGGGCCGGCGCCCGGCTGAACCTCACCGGCAGCACCACTGTCGACGTCATCCACGGCGGCGGGTACGGCATCAGCCGCGGCAGGAGCGTCATCTGCGGCGACAGCGTGATCACGATCGACTCCGACAACGTCACGACCGACCTGATCCACGGCGGCGGATACGCCAACGGCGGCATCGACGTCATCCGAGGCAAGGCCGTCATCAGCATCACGGCCTCCGCCTCGACCAACTACATCCACGGCGGCGGATACGCGATCGGCTCCGGCGTTTCGGCCGTCACCGACGGCGTCGAAATCCACCTGAGCAACTACCGGCACCGGCCGGAAGTGCCGATGGTGGTCTATGCAGGCGGACGCAACGCCATGGGCGGCACCGCCTATGTCGGGGCCGACGAGAACGGCACGGAGAACATCCACAGCGCCGGAACCCTCGTCACGGCCGACGCCGGCGTGCGGCTCTGGCACATCTACGGCGGCGGCTACAGCGAAGGTCCCGGCACGACCACGGTCTACGGCGGAACCCGGATCGTCATCAACGGCGCCGTCATCGCCGGGGAAAACGGCAGCGCCGGTTTCCTCTACGGCGGCGGCCACGTGTTCAACCGCACCGACAACTACTCGATCGTCAACGGCGGCACGAACATCACCGTCAACGGAGGCACGCTCGGCTACGTCTACGGCGGCGGCAGCACATACTACGCCGACGCGGCAGCCGACCTCTCGATCGTCAACGGCGGCACGAGCATCACGCTGAACAGCGCCGACAGCGTGCTGACCATCAACAACTATGTCTGCGGCGGCGGCAACCGGAGCGCGACCGTCTACGGCGGAACCCGGATCGAGTTCACCGGGCTCGGCGACAACCTGAACTTCACAAGCTACGTGATCGGCTCGAACAACCGGAACCAGAACACTTACGGGGAAAAGGAGCTGGTGTTCAACGGCTTCACCGGCAGCTTCAACGCGAAGATCGCCTACTTCGACACGATCACGATCAGCGGCAGCGCCGTCAACTGGACGAAGTCCCAGACGCTGGCCGAGGTCTCCGAGTGGAATTTCGACCTCTCCGGCTCCGGTCCGGCGCTGACCTGGGAGAACGGAACCAATGATTTCAGCGGAGACACCCTGAATCTGACGTTCGGCGGCGCCTATACCGGCGGCGTCGTGTTCTCGGGGAGCGGCGCCACACTGACCGGCTGGGAGAGCGTCGGCGCGGTCAACATCGGCGGCTCCGCCGCGGTCCGGGACGGGTCGGTCTGGCGCGTCGCCGGTGCCTGGGAGCTCAGCAGAAATGCGGACAACCAGCTGATTCTCAGCAAACTCGCCTGAAAGGAGAAATGAGTTATGATTGAATATGCGAAACCCGAACTGATCGAATTCACCGCCTGGAAGTCCCTCGTTCAGGGCCAATCCATTCCGGATTGCGACACCGAAGACGGTTCTACCATCGGCTGCGGCTCCGAGGACAAATACCAGTGTCCCTCAGCGGTCACACAACCGTTCTGAACGGAGGAAAACCAGTGCGTCCCTACTCTTCTCCGCTGCGGGCCGAAGCGGCGCTGACCTCCCGATGCAACCTGCGGTGCCGGTACTGCCATTTCTTCGGCAGCGCCGGAGAAAAGAAGCGCGAGCTCGATACCGCGGAGTGGCTGGGAATCTTCGATGAGCTCGGCGCAATGAAAGTAATGGAGCTGACCCTCACCGGCGGCGAGGTCCTCCTGCGCGAAGACCTGCCGGAGCTGATCGCGGGAATCCGCCGGAACAACATGCGGTTCCTGCTGCTCAGCAACGGCTTCGCATTCGAGGAGCACCACGCCGCGATGCTGAAGGAAAGCGGGCGGTGCGTCTATGTGCAGATCTCCATCGACGGTCCCGAGGCGGCGAACGACCTCGCCCGGGGAAGCGGGACCTACGCCCGCGCGGTCCGCGCCATGAAGCTGGTCCTCCGGTACGGCATCCCGCTGACCGTCCGCATGACCGTCGGCAGGCACAACTTCCGGCTGCTGCCGGAGACCGCCCGGCTCATGATCGAAGAGAACAACGTGCGGGCGCTGACCTGCAACCCGGCCTTCCATTTCACCGGGAAGGAGGATGAATCCGACCTGCCGTGGATCATGTCCCGGCGCGAATTTCTCACGGCGCTGTCGGATGCGCTGGCGACCGCCCGGAACCACCCCGAACGCTTCTCGCTTCGCGGCACCATGTTCGGCCGGGCCGCCGCCCAGTGGAGCCATCTGCGCCGCTGCCGCCGGGAGAACCCGCCGCCGGCAGCCCCCTCCCCCTGCGCCAGCAACTGCCTCGCCCAGCTCGAAAAGCTCTATATCGGCGCCGACGGCTCCGTCACGCCGTGCAACCACCTGCCGGATGCCGTGATCGGCCAGGCCGGCCGCGACCGGCTCGCCGATCTGTGGGAAAACGCGCCGATTCTCCGGCAGATGCGCGCCCCCGGGGAAGCGCTGCTTCAGGAGTTCCCGCTCTGCCGGGGATGCGGATACGCCCCCTGGTGCGTCCCCACCGCCCGCTGCCTGAACTCCGGCGGCCGCGCCTCCTTCGTCTGTCTGAAACTGCACGAGGAGGAAGCGCCCGATTTCGATTTTGAAGAGATGAAATGGAAACAGAACGCCGTTTTGAAATAGAGCTGCCGGACAGCGGCCGCATTGTCTGGCGCTTTCAGGGCGATGTCCCGGTCTCGCGCCTGAAGACGCTGCGGCGGCTGATCAAGCCCTCCGCCGTCGCACCGGCTTCTCCGGTTGCGACGGAGGTGTCTGTCCGCCGCCGGCCGTTCACGGAACGGGAGGAATTCGGAACCGCCCCGTCCCGGACGATTCTCCGGACACACCGGCTCTCGGCCCGGATGACTGCGGCGGACCGGGTGGAGATACTCCTGCACGAAACCGGGGATGAGACGCTGCTGCGGGAGCTCTACACACTGCAGCGCATCATCTGGTACGGCTTCCTCCCGCTGCTGCTGAGGCGGAAGCTGCTGGTCCTGCACGGATCGCTCCTGGCGCTCGACGGCCGCGGCGTGCTGCTGTGCGGCTCTTCCGGCAGCGGGAAAAGCACCTGCGCCCGGCGAGTCCCCGCCCCCTGGCGCGCGCTGGCGGACGACGCGGTGCTGGTCAGCGCCGCGGAGGACGGCATTTACGCGCAGGGGCTGCCGACCTGGAGCCGGCTGCTGCCGGACCGGACCGGCCCTCGGGTGGACGTCAACGACCGGGTCGAGCTGTCCGGCCTCTACCATCTGGCGCAGTCGCCGGAGGACCGGATCGGCACACTCACCGGCTCGGAGGCGATCAATGTCGTCATCCGCTCCTTCCTCGACTTCTCCGGCATCTGGAAAATCCATCCCGGCAACGCTTTGCGGCGGGATATCTCTCTCGCAGCCATGGATTTCGCCCAGTACGCCAACCGCCGGGCCGACACCGGCCGGCTGCACTGCACGCTCCACGGCGAATTCTGGAAGGAACTGGAAGGGCGGCTCTCCGCCGCTCCGCTCATTCGAAGAAGCGAGACGGAGGCCTCATACGGCGTCAGCTCACATTGAACAGCGCGCACATCTCATCGAACCGGGCGAGAGGGGCCGGGCCGAATTTCAGCATCGAGTGCCGAATCCGTTCCAGCGGCTTCTCACGCAGATCGCCGGATTTCGAGAAAAACTTGTCGGCGAGGCAGATCAGCTTCTCCTCCGGCGTTTCCGGCAGGTAGTCCCGCGCCGGAATCGGCAGCGACTCCCGCCGCACCTCTTCCGCGGTGAGCCCGCTGCCGGTGTGGCGTTCGCAGATCCGGGCATACGCTTCGAGTTCGACTCCATGCGTCCGGGCATACTCCCGCAGCATCCGCGCGCCGATCACGCCGTGGGCGATGTAAGGCTCCGTCCCCACGCACAGAATTTTCGGCGCGCGACAATGCAGGATACCGATGTCGTGCAGCATCGCGCCGGCGGCGACCAGCCGGGAGTCAAGTTCCGGCGCAGCCTGCGCGAGAATCGCCAGCGCCTTGTCCCGAACCTGCGCGCTGTGCTTCAGGAGCAGCCGGCGCAGCGGCGTCTCCTCCGGGTAAAAATACCGGATGATTTCCAGAGAATCAATATCCGTCATCATCGTTCATCTCCATTCCGCAATATTCCGATGCCGTCTCAATGCCCGGAGGCCTGATCGACGAACTCCGCCCGGGGATCGTCGTAGACCTCTTTCCTGAGGTTGCCGGTGATCCGGGCCGTCCCGAGCGCCGAGACCATGCCGTCGCTGACGTTGAGCGCCGTGCGCCCCATATCGATGAGCGGCTCGATCGCGATCAGCAGCCCCGCGATCCCCACCGGCAGTCCGAGGGCGGAGAGAACCATGATTCCGGCGAACGTCGCCCCTCCCCCGACGCCCGCGATGCCGATGGAGACCACGGTGATGGTCAGGACCATCACGAGAAAGAAGCCCGGCGTCATGGTCCGGCCCACGGTCGGCAGCACCATGACCACCAGCATCGCCGGATAGATCGCGGCGCATCCGTTCTGCCCGATGGAGACGCCGAGCGAGGCAGTCAGATTCGCGACCCCGCCGGAGACGCCCATCTTTTCGGTCAGGGTGCGGACCGTGAGCGGCAGGGTCCCGGCGCTGGTCCTGGAGGTGAAGGCGAAGGTCAGCGCCGTCAGCGCCTTCCGGCAATAGGTCAGCGGATTCAGCCCGAGCGCCGCGAGAAGGGCCGCGTGAACCGCAAACATGGCGAGAATCGCCGAATAGGAGGCCAGCACGAATTTCAGCAGTTTCAGAATGCCGGAGAAATCGCTCCCGGCGACCGTGCCGGTCATGAGCGAAAAGATGCCGTACGGCGTCAGCATGATGATCATCATGACGATCTCCACCACCAGGGTGTTGAGCGCATTCATCCATTCAGTGAACAGCTCGGCCTGCTCCGGCTCGTAAGTGCGCACGCCGATGACCGCGATCCCGACCAGACAGGCGATGAGGACGACGGAGAGCGTCGCATTCGCTCCCTGTCCGGTCATGGCGTAGAAGGGATTGGAGGGAATGATCTCCACAATGGTCCTCTCCAGCAGCCCCATGCCTCCCGCCGCCTCCTCCAGCGAATGCGCGGTGGCCGCTTCGGATTCCCCGATGGCGATGCCCTCCGCGGAGAGGCCGAAACCAATGGCCGCCGCCCCTCCGACGGTCGCGGCGACGGCGGCCGTCCCGAGCAGAAAGACCAGGGACCAGGCCGCAACCCGCCCCAGCTGCCGGCCCGACTTCTGGTTGATGATCGCGCAGACGATCGACACGAAGATCAGCGGAATGACCGCCATTTTCAGCAGACGCACATAGATCTCCCCGACGAGACCGATCCACCGCATGCTCTGCGCGACGGCCCCGGCATCGAACCGGTTCAGAAGCGCCCCGAACGCAATCGCGCCGCCCAGCGCCCCCAGCACCAGAATATTGAAGGAGACCTTTTTCCGCTGCAGGATGAAAAGGCCGGCCATGCACAAAACGAAAATGGCGATACTCAGAATAACCACAATCCCCCCTTGTCCGATCAAAAATGAATGCGGCCGAAGCCTTCCGGCCCGGCGGCTGAACTTCTCCCCGCATTTATTATAACTTTTCCCTTCCCGAATTGCAAGCCGCCCGGCCGACTTCGGGGAAATTTTCACGCTCCGCGCGAACGGCCGCCGGTTCCCGGCCGAAAATGCGCCCTGCGGGGTTGACCTCCGCCGTTTTCCGCTGTATTCTATAACAGGGAGAAAAATTTTCAGCTTCAGGAGGAGAAAATCATGAAGAACCACATCGGAATCGCGGAAAAATTAAACCGGGAATCAATCCTCCGTTCGGGGGGCGCCCTGCTGCGGAGCCGTCCGAACTGCCGGATCGGAATCGAACGCGAAAGCCTGCGCTGCACGGCCTGCGGCATGCTCTCCGAAGCGGTCCATCCGGCTTCGCTCGGCGGCAAGGACGACAATCCCTACATCACGACGGACTGGGCCGAGAGCCAGATCGAACTGATCACGCCGCCCTGCGAATCGCCCGCCGCCGCCCACCGTTTTCTGGAGATGCTGACCGACATCGTGCTGCGGGAGCTGGCCCCCCGGCAGGAGCTGCTCTGGCCGCTCTCCACGCCGTGCCGGCTTCCGGATGCCGAGCGCATCGCGTGCGCCCGCTTTGAAGAGGCTGCCGAAAACACGAGGCGCCGGAAGCTGCGGGAGAAGTATCCGGTCGAAATGCTGCTGCTCTCCGGCATCCACTGCAATTTCTCATTCACGGACGAATTTCTGCGCCGGATTGCGGACGGCGCGGACCGGAAAGCGGTTCGGGAAGCCGGTTATCTGAAGACCGCCCGCAACCTGCAGCGGCTGCTCTGGTTCGCCGTCGGGCTGCTCGGCGCGTCTCCGGCCGGAACGACCGGTATTTCGGTCCGCAACTCCTCCGCCGGCTACAAAAGCGCCTGCTCCGCACAACTGGACTACACCTCGGTTGCGGCCTACTGCGAAAGCGTGAACCGCTGCCTGGAAACCGGGCTGATCGCCGCCCCGAGCGAGCTGTATACGCCCGTCCGGCTGCGCTTCAGCGAAAAACCGACCGGAGGACCGGTCGAAATCAACCGGCTGGAGCTGCGCTTCATCGACCTGAACCCGTTTGAGAAGTGCGGCATCTCCGCGGCAGACCTCGAACTTCTCCGGCTGCTGCTTTTCCACTGCCTGCTGACCGGGGAATCCGAACTCGAACGGTTTTCGGAGGACTTCGAAACCGTCGCGGAGAACGGTTTCACCCCCGGACAGCGGGAGAAGGCGGCAGAACTCCTCAAGCAGCTCGGTGAAACGGCCCGGCTGCTCCACGTCGAAATCCCGGGAGCGCTGGAGGGGGCCGCCGGGCGGCTGCACTGCCCGGAGCACTCCTACGCAGAACGGATCCGGAAAGCCGGAACGCTCTCCCCGGAATGGCTCCGGCGCGCCGAAACCTACCGGGACGACGCGCTGGCGGAGGCGTGGCGGCTGCCGGGTTTCGACGAACTGGAGCTCTCCACGCAATGCATGATCCGGGAGGCCGTCAAGGGGGGCATCCATTTCGAGGTGATCAGCAGAGAGGACAACATCCTCCGGCTTCGGAAGGGGACGCGGCGGGAATATGTCGTCCAGGCGACCAGGACCTCGCTCGACACCTATGTGACGCCGCTGCTGATGAACAACAAGCTCGTCAGCAAAATGCTTCTGCGCGAACACGGAATCCATACGCCGGACGGCATCGAACTGAGGCCGGACGACGATCTTGCCGACCGCCTCCGGCCCTTCATCGGGAAACGGGCCGTCGTCAAGCCCGTATCGACCAATTACGGGATCGGCATATCCGTATTCGAGCATCCGGCGACAGAAGAACAGCTGCGGGAAGCGGTCCGGCTGGCGGCCGGCTTCGACCGTCATATTCTCGTCGAGGAGTTCTGCCCCGGCCGCGAATTCCGTTTTCTGGTCATTGCGGGAAAGACCTTCGCCGTCACCTTCCGCCGGGCGTGCCACGTCGTCGGCGACGGCGTTTCGACGATTCACGAGCTGATCGAACGGGCGAACCGTCACCCGTGGCGGGCGCCGGGGCATCACCGTCCGCTCGTCACGATCGTGGAGGACGAGGCGATGCGGCAGCATCTGGCGCTGCAGGCGCTCGATTTCGGGAGCGTGATCCCGGCCGGAGAGGACATTCCGCTGCGTCGCATTTCGAATATCAGCGCGGGCGGCGAAGCCTGCGACGCCACCGAACTGATGCCGGAGCGCTTCAAGCGGATCGCGGAACGGGCCGCCGCGGCGTTCGATGCGGTGATCTGCGGCGTGGACATCATCATCCCGGAGCCGCTCGGCCCCGGCTCCTCCTATGCGGTGATCGAAGCGAACTTCAATCCGGCGCTGCTGATCCACGAATTTCCGTTCGAAGGGAAATCCCGCCCGGCCGCCCGCCAGGTTCTGATCGCCCTCGGCCTGCTGGACGACTGATTCCACGGCATTTCCAACCGCAGCGGAAAAAGCCGCTCAAACCGTTTCGCCGCCCCGACAGCCCGGGACCGGCTTATCCGGCTCCGGGCGGTTCCGCCGGTATTCCGTCGGCGGCTGCCCGCAGAAGCGCCGGAACCGGGTGGAGAAATAGAACGGGTCCCCCATGCCGAGCTGGCGCGCGATCTCCGCAACCGGCAGCGACGTGCTCTGCAGCAGGAACTGCGCACGCCGCAGCAGCTGAAACTCCCGCCAGGCGCGCGGCGAAACTCCCGCGGCGCGCTTGAACGCCGCATAGAATTTCGTCCGCGACATGCCGCAGAGCGCAGCAGCCCGGTCCACGGACAGGCTTTCCGCCGGCCCCTGCAGCAGCAGACGCTGGGCGCGGGCGAGCCACTCCCCGTCGCCGCCGCTTTGCTTATGCCCGGCAAAACCGCGCATAAGCGTCTCTTCGAGCAGCGCGTAGGCCAGCCCGTGCCAGCCGGACGCCCGGCG
Source organism: Victivallis lenta (assembly GCF_009695545.1). Lineage (NCBI taxonomy): Bacteria > Pseudomonadati > Lentisphaerota > Lentisphaeria > Victivallales > Victivallaceae > Victivallis > Victivallis lenta. The sequence goes on from NZ_VUNS01000015.1 coordinate 42,551, forward strand.
GTGGTCGAGCTGCGACGCCTCAAGCAGCGCCGCCCTCCCCCGCCGGAAGTCCGCTCCCGCCAGCCGGCAGTGCCGCAGCCCCGGAGCCTCCTCCGGCCAATGCAGCTCCGCCGTCAGATGCGGACGCATGAGAAAATGAAACCAGATGAGATCCCAGCCCGGCTCCGACCGGAAAAGATGCGGATGCTCCGGCGCGATGAGAGTCATCTCCCCCGGTTCCGACTCAAAGCGACGCTCTCCGAGGACGATCGCCCCGCGCCCGCCGAGAGTCAGAATCAGACTCCAGTCGTGCAGCCAGTGGCTCCGCCATTCGCAGAAGCCGTTCTCAATAACGCGCGTCCGGCCGGAGAAGAAATCCGCATCCTGGCTCGGACCGAGTGTCACCTGTGCCATTTTTGAACAAAATTAAAGGTTTCCGGAACAAAGTCCCATTGGGTTTCCGCTTGTTTCATGCCATAATATACGCAGGATACACCGAAAAAGCAAACCATTTCTCAGGGAGGAAACAGGACAATGTTCGGACAGACAACCCCGTCGGAAGAGAAGATCAACATCGAAGAGTTCCGGGACAAGATGCTCGGCTGCTGGACCGGCAAGAACATCGGAGGCACCCTCGGCGCCCCGATGGAGGGAAAGCGGGAGATGACCGACGTGTCGTTCTACGTACAGGAGCTCGGCGGAAATCCCGCCCCGAACGACGACCTCGATCTTCAGCTGGTCTGGCTGCTCGCGGTCGAACAGCGCGGCGCCTACCGCCTGAACGAACGCATGCTCGGAGAATACTGGATGCGCTACATCTCCGGCCCGTGGAACGAGTACGGCACGGCCAAGGGAAACATCGTCAACGGACTCTATCCGCCGCTCTCCGGCTTCTGCAACAATGAAAAATGGAAGAACAGCAACGGCGCGTGGATTCGTTCGGAAGTCTGGGCGTGCCTTTTCCCCGGCGCGCCGGACGAGGTCATGCGCTTCGCCTGGCTCGACTCCTGCGTCGACCACTGCGGGGACGGGATTTACGCGGAGATCTTCACCGCCGTGCTCGAATCCGCCGCCTTCGTCGAGAGCGACGTACGCAAGCTCATCGACATCGCGCTCGCGCGGATTCCCGCCGATTGCCGCGTGGCCCGCAGCGTGAAGCTCGCAATCGAATGTCATGACTCCGGAATCGACTGGCGCACCGCGCGGAACCGCATTGTCGAAGAGAGCGCGGACCTCGGCTGGTTCCAGGCCCCCGCGAACCTCGGCTTCGTCGTGCTCGGGCTGCTCTACGGCGAAGGCGATTTCGGCCGCAGCATCTGCATCTCCGTCAACTGCGGAGACGACACCGACTGCACGGGCGCGACCGCCGGCGCGGTGCTCGGAATCATCAGCGGAAGAAAGAACCTGCCGCAGAAGTGGATCGACCCGATCGGCAACGCGATCAGAACCGTCGCGGTCCAGAACTATCAGCTCTATGTTCCGGCCACGCTTGAGGAGCTGACCGACCGGGTGATTCACGCGAAAGTCCAGGTCGAGCGCGAAAACCCGACGCTGCCGCGCCTCACCACCGGTCCGACCCGGATCTCCGAAGCCTTCCGCGAACGTTTCGGGAAGGCCGGTGAAGCGGCGGAACGGGTGCTGGCGCGTTCGAGCAGGGCGCTCGGCTTCGACCTGCCGTGGGGACTCCTGACCGTCGAATACGGCACGAGCCCCGTCACGGCGCCGGGCGAAACGCAGCGCCTCACGATCTCGATTACGGAGTGCCCGCATGACAACCGGCTCGCCTGCTTCAACTGGCAGCTGCCGGAGGGGTGGACGATGAATCCCGGTCCCTCGCAGGCGCTCCAGTGCAAGCAGCGGATGACCGCGTTCCTCGCGGTCGAAATCACGCCGGGGGAGTTCAGCGACTCCGTGGTTTACCTCCCGGTCCGCCTGCGGCTGTCGGACCGGAGATCCCCGCTCTGGCTGGCCGTCCCCTTCCAGCTGCGCGGCGCGGTCGGCCAGGAGGACCTCGTGTACAGCGAATGGTATAAGGACGACGAAGACCGGCTCTTCGCCCGCCGTGCCGAAAAACTGTTTTTGAAGTGAGGTACGGCCGGATGAAATGGAAAAACAAATGCGGTGCGGACGGACTGAACGCCTGTACGAAAGTCGGAATGCTGTTAGCGGCGGTCTGCCTGATAGCCGGCTTGTGTCATGCGGAGGAAGGAAAGATATTTCCGATTGCCGGCGCGCCGGATCTCGAAAAGCTTGACTGGAAAGCCTCGGACGAATATTGCCGGGTTGAGATGCGGAACGGCAGGAAATTCCTTGTGATTGATGTTCCGCAGGGAAAGGAAAAGGGATCGCACTGGTTCCGCGCGGCCTTCGACCCGGCTCCGCTTCGCGGAAAAAACGTTACTTTTCTATTCCGGTATCGGACGCAAAATGTTTCCACACCGCCGAAGAAATATTACGGCAGCAAATTTATGGTCAGTTACCGCGACGCTTCCTCGGGAGAGAAATTATGGCCGGACGCCGGACTGCAGGAGGGAAATGTCTCGTGGTGCGATGGAGCTTTGCAAGTGACCTTCCGCCCCGGAGCGGCCGATGCCGAAGTCATGCTCGGCTTGCAGGAAGTCTCGGGAAGAATCGAATTCGAATTCGATTCATTGAGGAGCGGTTCCGTATTCAGCCCCGCAGCCCGGATCAATTTGGACTATAAAGTCAAATATCCGCAGAAAACGGAAAAGCATTCCCGGCTGCGCGGCATGATGTCTCCGGCCGGCCCGATGACAGAAGAAATGTTCCGTACCTTGAAACAGTGGAACGTCAATCTGGTTCGCATGCAAATCATGCGCAACTGGAACAAACTCAATACGGAACTTGACCTCGATGAGTATTACCGCTGGCTGGACAAGCGGCTCGATGAAATCGAGAATGCGACCAGACTTGCGGAAAAATACGGCATCCGGCTTATCATCGATCTGCATTCTCCTCCCGGCGGAAAATCCTCCCTCAATCATATGAGAATGTTCTGTGAAAAAAAATATGCGGATGCTTTCCTTGACTGCTGGCGCAGAATCGCCGCCAGGTTCAAAGGCAATCCGGCCATCTATGCTTATAATCTGCTCAACGAGCCGGTACAGGCGGTGCCGGCTCCGTACGACTACTGGAATCTTCAACGGATGGCGGCAGCGGCTGTACGTGAAATCGATCCGGATACTGCGATCATGATTGAATCCAATGAAGCGTCCCGTCCGAGAGCCTTTGCATATCTGTCACCACTGAGGATGGACAATATCATCTATCAGGTCCACATGTACATGCCGTTGACCTATACGCACCAGCGAATCAGGACGGCGGGGCCCAAAATTGGCTATCCCGGCATGATTGACGGAGAAATGTGGAACAAAGAAAAGATTCGGGAGACGCTTCAGCCGGTACGGGATTTCCAGCTGCGTCACAATGCCAGAATCTATGTCGGTGAGTTTTCGGCAGTCGCATGGGCTCCGGGCGCAGACCGTTACCTTCAGGATTGCATTGATATTTTTGAAGAATACGGCTGGGAGTGGAGTTACCATGCGTTTCGGGAATGGAATGGCTGGAGCGTTGAACACGAGGGAACCGGTCCGGACAACATTCGCCCGGCGAAGAATACAAGGCGCAGGGAAGTTCTGCTGAAGGCGTTCAGAAAAAACAACAAATAACCGGGAAGGAGAACCATTCATGAAATATCAGAATAAATTCACTCTTATCGAATTACTTATTGTGATTGCGATCATCGCAATTCTGGCGGCCATGCTGCTGCCGGCATTGAACAGATCAAGAGAAGCGGCAAAGAAAACGCAATGCATCAATACACTCAAGCAGTATCTGTCGGCCGGACAGTTTTATGCCGCAGACTCCGATGGCTGGTGGGTTCCGGTGCGGGAACCGGGTTATGGCAGGCAGTGGTACAGAATTCCCGCATTCGTCAATTATCTCGGAATCAAACGCAACAGTGATGCAGAATACACGGATCGCTTTCCTGTTTCACTGCTGTGCCCGGTTTCCCGGGGGGCTTTGCATGACCTGCAGAATGGAACCGGCAATGTTACCAGCTCTTATGGAATGAGTTATGCTACGGTCTGGGACACCACCAGAGTTTATCGGCTGAATCGGCTGAAGCGCCCGAGCTCTTCCGCATCATGGACAGACGCGCTCGATTGGATGCTTTATAACAGCAACATGCCCGGTTATCTGGCCAATGAGGAAAGCATGGCAGGCGACGGAAGAGTTGCTTACCGTCATTCGCAGTCGCTGAACGCCGGGATGCTCGACGGACATGTGACGAATTACAGTTACCGCTATTTGCAGCTTCCCGAGAACTTCAACCGGATGCTGAAGAATTTTTACTGATACCGGAGAGGATAAAAAGAAGCACCTGTCATGGTGTATTGTCATCCCCCGAAGTCCTTTCCGCGTGATTGATGTTCCGCAGGGAAAGGAAGAGGGATCGCACTGGTTCCGCGCGACCTTCGACCCGGCTCCGCTTCGCGGAAAAGACGTCACGGCGGCAAGCCGGCTGCGGTTACGGCGAGGGCGTGACTCCGGCAGAAATTCAATCCCTGCTTGAAGTGTCGTCGTAACCGCCAGGCTCAGAGCCGCGCGCGGTACTGGCGCGGCGAAAGACCGGTGCGGGCGCGGAAAGCGCGCGAAAAGTGGCAGGCGTCGAAGTAGCCGAGTTGCAATGCGATCTCGCCGATCGGGAGATCGCGCTGTTCGAGCAGAATGCGCGCCCGGCGAATCCTCAGGCAGCTGATGTAGCCGGTCGCCGATCCCCCGGTCCAGCGCCGGAAGGCGGCGCGGAACGCCGATGGACTCATGCCGGCCGTCTCCGCCAGTTTCCGGACTGAAACCGGTTCGGCCAGATGCCGGTCGATATAGGCCATGACCGCCGACATGCGTCCGGGGGACGGAGCGACGCCCCGCTCCGTCCCGTCATGACGCAGCATGCGGACGAAAAGATCCGTCAGAAGCGAACGGGCCAGCAGCCGGGCGCCCGGAGCGCCGCCGGTCAGTTCGCAAACCAGTCCGGCGGCAAGCGCTTCAAGCCCGTCCGCCTCCCCCGCCCCGAACGAATAGAGTTTGCGCGAATCGCGCCGCGTCCAGCCGTCGAAAAGCGCGGCAAGCTCCGGGTCGGACGCAAAAAACGCCGGGTCGAACAGGATGTTGTAAAAGACGCACTCCGGCTCCATCTCGTAGCTGTGCAAATCTTCGCTGCAGAGAACGAAAAGATCGCCGCTCAATACCGGATACGGAGACCCGTTGATCCGGCAGACGCCGGAACCGCGCGTCACCAGCATCAGCTCAACGCAGTCGTGCCGGTGAAGCGGAATCACCCCTGCCTTCCGGACCTGCCACGCCGCAACCGGAAACTCCTCCTTGCAGTAATCCCCAAGATGATAACAGTGCATCACACTCTCCATGCTTCAAACCGGCCCCGGAGCACCTTCCGGAACGGTCCCCGTCACGAATCTTCCCGGACCAGCTCCATCACGATATTCTCCCACCGCGTCAGGCGTTCCGGCCGGTATCGGACCGTGCTGATATCCTTCAGAATGAGTTCCACCGGGCAGTCGTGCTCCCGGCAGAGCGCCAGCGTGTTGCGCGTCTCCTCGCGGATCAGCGCCTCATCCATCTCCGGAAAGGCCAGCAGCGCCGGATTCGGCTTGCGCGAAAACACATACTCTCCGCCGAGCTCTTCGGCGCAGCGGTCCTGCTTTGCCCACGGACTTACCGACACCTTGCGCAAGTCAGGACATCGCGGTCATGAGAAAAATCCATTTGCCTTCCTCCCCCGGCTATTTCGGTTCCATATTCCGGCTACTGCTTCGACTGCAGGGATTTCACCGGCTCCCTGCGGCGCAGTTCCGGCATGATCCGGTCGCGGAAGATGACCGGATAGTAGAGAAGCGGATCGGTCACCACCTCGGATTTTCCGGTCAACTGGCCGGCCCAGACCACCCGCCGGGTCGCCAGCTCGACGAGCTCCGCCCAGAAGACGACCGCCCCCTGACGCCGGAACGTTCCGCTGCCCGGCGCATCCGGCAGCGCGGTCGCTCCGGCGTAATCGACCCGGCAGATCAGCGCATAATCCGCATATTTCATGCCGGTGAAATCCCGGCGCTCCAGCAGGTCGGCGAAATTCTGATAATACGGAGAAAGAACGACACGGACTCCCCGGTCGAGCAGCAGAGCCTGAATGCTTTCGACGCTGCCGCCGCCATTCCCGCCGCCATCGAGCTCAACAACGACCGTCTTGCCGGTTCCGGCCAGCGCGCCGGGCGCGGTGCCGTCCAGCTTCACGCGGCGAAACGCGCGGTCGACCAGAAGCTCGTTGGAAGGACCGAACGCATAGCCGGAAAGATTGCCGGAATCCATCAGTGCGACCACGGCGGGCGAAATCGCCATCACGCTCGTTTCGCGCCCCATGGCGTCGTAGAGCCAGAGCAGCGGCTCGTTGTTGCCGACATAATTCCGATAGCTCTCAACCGGACCGGCCCAGAGCAGCCGGTCGTTCCGCACGTCGCAGAGTTCGAGCCACGCACTCGCCGCCGCGAACCGCTGCAGGTACGGCAGGCCGTAACGGTTCGCGCTCCAGCTGCGGAATACGTCCAGCGAAATCGGGCGGGCGCGCAGAAAATAGTCGACACCGGCACTTTTCGCCCCCTCCGGCCCGTTCACATAAAGAGACCGGAACGCCTGTTCGAGCCCGGCGTCATAGCGGTCGATGACCGTCACCTTCTCGGCGTTCGCCGCCAGCAGCGAAACCAGCGCCTGCCGGACGACCCGTCCGGCTGGCCGTCCGTCGCCGACCACAACCGCCACCCGGGAACCGTCCTCCATTTTACCGAACACCGGAGCCAGGTTCCAGGTCAGCATGGCCTGCCGCTGCAGCGCCTCGTCGGTCATGCCCGAGAAGAATTCGCCGCGGCTGAAATCGAGCGTGCCGTCCTGCATGGCACGCGCCATCTCCCGGAATTTCCGCTCCACCAGAAGCGGGTTCGGCGCATCATCGCGGAGCGCTTCCGCAATGCGCGCCGTTTCACGGCTGCTCATGCTCGCCTGCGACGGCGCGTTTTCCGGCGGGACGACCTCCTCCATGCCGTTCCGGCATCCGGCAATCACTCCGGCGGCAAAGACGGCAAGCGCGATCCGGCCGATTCCGTTTCTTCTCATTTTCCCTGCTCCTTCTGCACCGGCAGAATGCCTTCGGCGATTTTTTTCATATCCTGCACGATCGTTCCGGCCAGAATGCCGGTACGCCGCACGTCGACGACTTCAAGCATGCGGCCCGGAAAATATTCCTCTCTGATCCGATCCACAAATGCTTTCTTCTCATAATTCCTGAGCTTCAATCTCTCATACGCATCGGCGGCGGTCAGGTAGTGCTCCGCATTCTGGTGCTTCCAGACGAATACGCCGTCCACGCTGTTCATGGCGATATACTCCTCCCAATGCCTGAACTCCGGCGTTCCCGGAATCAGGTCCAGAAGCTCGACCTTCAGCGGCTTCACATTGTCGGTCAGCAGCACATGCAGCTTGCCGCCCTTCCGCTCGTAGGCCGGAACCGTGATCTTCACGAGATACGGGCGGCTCTCGCGGATCAGCTCGAACGTGTGTTCGACCGGAGTCAGCTTGCCGTACAGCTTTTCGACATCGGCCAGCAACGTGGAAAATTCGCCGAGCGGACCGTATTCAATGCGTACGCCGAAGAGCTCGCAGCTCCCGTATTTGCAGAAACGGTCGGCCGGGATCGGCTTCATGCCGGGCTTTCCGAACAGGAACACCCCTTCGCCATCCTGAATCGAGGTCCGGCTGGCCAGCACCGGGAACGGCCGCGAAAGCGAATCGTACTCGCGCGAGACCTTCATGGAGGAACCGAACAGGGCGAAGTCGTAAAACGACCGGCCGGCCGTAATCCCGCCGTAGAGCTCCGGCTTGCCGAAGAACATCGGAACGATCAGCTCCGGCACCGTCGAAAGGAACTCCGGGAAATCCGGCAGGCGGCGCGCCGTTTCGATCAGTTTCGGCAGCTCGTCGACGTCGAGCCGGTCGCAGGTGCCCAGCAGCGCGGCGAATTCGGGACGAAGTCCGGAAACTTCGGTCGGGGCCGGCGGTTTGCCGGCCAGCGGCGGCAGCAGGTAGAACTCATCGCTCAACCGGTCCATCGACTCGAGCACCTTCGGGTCCGACAGGTCGAAGCAGTCGGCCGACTCCCGGAAAATGCGCGTAAAACGCTTCTCGACCGCCGCGAGCTCCTCCCGGCGGTCGGCCAGCTTCAGCATGGCGCGGAGCTTCCCGCCCTCGTCGAGCAGCTTCGCCGCGAATTTCCGGCGCTCTTCGCAGGCCGGATCGGCCAGCAGGACGCCGTAGGCCGCCACAGCCAGCTCCGCCCGGCCGGGCGGAGGGTCGGGCAGCAGAAGTTCGCCGAGCAGCTGCGCCGCCTCAAGGTCGCCCTTGCCGAGCGCGGCCTTCTCCCACCAGCCGAGCGCGGCATCGCGGTCACGCTGCACGCCGAAACCGTCAAGATGGAATTTGCCGAGTTCGACCATCGCCTTCGGATAACCGTTCTCCGCCGCGCGCGTCATCCAGAGAACAGAGAGCGCCGGGTCTCCGGAACGATAATATTCGGCCAGCTCATACTGGGCGGCCGGCTCCCCGTTCTCTGCCGCGCTCCGCATGCGGTCGAACGAAGAGCATCCGGACAGGGCCAGCAATCCGGCAACGGCCGGAATCAGTAAAAAACGTTTCAAAATCCGCCTCTCTCTCATAATCCGGTGGAGATTCCCCACTTTTCCTCAACCTTCGGCCGTTCACTCTTCGGTCCGGCGACCGGAGACGTCAGCGACTTCGCCTTTTTTTCGCTTTCCGCGACCGGGTCTTTGACGCCGGACTTCGGGATCGGCGGCAGCGGCGTGAATTTCCCGCCCGCGACCTTGCCGAGCAGAATGTCCACCGGCTCATCCGAATACTGCACCCGGCGCAGCTCTCTGCCGTCGGCGTCCGCCAGAAGAATCAGCCCGTAGCGGTTGTGGAGATCGTACACCTTGATGATCTCGTCCTGGTTGTTCTTCAGCCGTGCGCTCTCCTGAACGCCCTGCCGGATATCGACCAGCACCGGGATGTAGGTGTCCGCCGCGCTCCGGAACTGCGTGCTCGGAAAAATCCGGTTGATCAGGTAGTCGCTCGGATCGTGCTTCGCCCCCGAATTGATATAGACGACCATGACCAGCCGGCCGTGCCGCGCGGCGATCCGTCTGGCCGCATTCAGGTTCGTATTCCAGACGATGCCGTAACGTTCCTCCTCATATTTCGCGCCGAACCGTTCCCGGACATACTCCCAGTTGAAATAACACCACGCCGCCCCGTAAAGGACGACGACCAGCAGCGCGAATTTGATCAGACGCCCCGCAAGAAGCCGGGCGGAATTCTGAACACTCATGGCTTTTCCCCTCCCTGATTGACCGTATTGCCGGATGATCCCTCCTCCGGCTCCGAAAGTCTGCGCAGCAGCTCCCCGGCCGGTTCGCCCTGGTACGGGATGCGCCGCAACTGCTTCCCGGCGGCGTCGATGAGCAGCAAAGTGCCGCTGTCCCGCTCGCCGAGGTTGTAAATTCTGGAAATCTCCTCGCGGTTCCGGCGGATTCGCGCCGGCTCCCGCGGCGTCCGGGCCGCCAGCAGAAGCACGTAATTCCCGGATTCGCGCCGGAACTCTTCCGTGTCCAGGACCCGCAAGGCAAGCAGACCGGCCGCATGCGGATGGCTCTTCCGCTGCAAATCCAGATGGACGAGCAGGATTTCCCGGCCGCTTTCAGCGGCCTGACGCCGCGCCGTGTTGAGGCTGGTGTTCCAGACGATGCCGTACACCTCAGCCCGCTCCTTCGCCTCGAAATGCTCCCGGATGCGCCCCCGTTCCAGGTACAGCCAGACTCCTCCGGCAACGGCAGTCAGCACCAGAACCGCCCGGATCGCGCCGGCCCACGCCCGATTCGCCGCATTCGCTTTATCCATGGAACTTTGCACCTCCCCCCTTATTTCAGAGACGCTCCCACGCGAGACGCGCCTTCCAGGCCCGGTCGGACGCAAGCTCGCGCGATTTCGACTCCGAGATCAGCCGCAGAATCGGCTCCGTCGACGAAAGGCGCAAACTCAGAAAACCGTCCGGCCAGTCGAAACGCAGCCCGTCCGTCTCCGAAACGGCCGCCTCGTCGCCGAATTCATGCATCATCTGCCGCAGCATCGTATATGCGTGCGGAGAATTCGACGGGATCGTCTGCTTGACCATCTCGTAGCGCGGCAGCTTTTCCAGCTGGCGCCCGAGCGGACCGCGCACGGCGATCGCCTCCAGCAGCAGCCCGGCCATCAGGAAGCCGTCGAAGCCGCGCAGCGCGGAAGTCGTGAAGCCGCCGCTCCCCTCCCCCGCCAGCGCCGCGCCGGTCGAACGCGCAAGATCCACCACCCACGCCTGGCCGACCCGCGACTTCTCGAGAATCGCGCCGTGGCCGGAGGCCACATCGTCGAGGGTCCGCGTCGTGCAGACGTTCGTCACGACACGCACACCCTTCGGAAGTTTGCCGAGCACGTAGTCCGCCACCAGCGGATAACTCATCTCCTCGCTCAGAGGTTCGCCCGCGTCGGTCACGATTCCCATGCGCGACAGGTCGCTGTTGAAAACGACTCCGGCCGCCGCGCCGAGCGGCCCGACGATGGTCCGGATCGGAGAACCGCTGCGCGGCCTCGGCTCCGGCTCGCGCGGAATCGTGCCGCACGGCGTATCGTTCAGGGCGATCAGCTTCACGCCGAGCAGCGACGCGAAACGCTTTGCGTAAGCGGCTCCCGCGCCGTTGCAGAAGTCCGCCAGCAGCGTGAGCTTCGCCGCGCGGATCGCCGCGAGGTCGAGATTCCGTTCGAGGAACGCCCAGTATTCCTCGAGCTCCGCGGCGTCGAGCATCCGCGCCGGGCGGACCCGGCCGGCCGGAACCGTGATGAAACGTTTGCCGAGATAAAGATCGAAAAGCTCCCGCTGCCGCAGGTGGTCGAAATACGAACCGTCGGCGGCGAGCGGAATAAGGGCGTTCATCCCGGCCGCCTGATGGCCTCCCGTAATCAGGATGCCGCCGGAATAACCGCCGGCCGGAATCAGGCGGTGCATGAGTCCGGCGGTCAGGATGCCGCCGTCGACGACCTCGCAGCCGCCGCCCGCAAGCGCGGCCGAGACCGCGCTCTTCAGCATGGCGGACGAAGTGCGCGGGTCGCTGCCGACCAGCACGGCGCCCTCCCCGGCGAAAGTGGCAAAAGCGGATGCGAAATCGCTCGCCGCCCCCGGCGTCAGCCCGGTGCCGACCACGCCGCGCATGCCGGAGGCGCCGAGGGTCAGCAGCCGGGTATTGAGTTCCTGCATGATGACGCTCTCCTCACATATGGTTTCGCCAGTTAACATAGCATGCCGGAAGCGCTTTTCCAAATGGCCGCCCCGAAAAACCCTTCGCGCCGGCCCGCGCGCCGATGCGCCCGCCTGCCGAAAAATCGAAAATTTCTGCGGAGCGGGGGTGAAAAATCGCAATCCGCGGTGTATATTACGAAAATTCCCGTTTCATAGAAAGCAACCTCGCAAGGAGAACCAACATGAGTTGTCCGTATCAGTGCTCGCATGAAGTCGAGCAGATGTGCCGCGTCGCCAAAGGCGTCAAACACGGCCCGGCCCCGATTCCGGAAGAGGGTAAGTGGGTCAAATCCAAGCAGATCTCCGATGTTTCCGGCCTCACTCACGGGGTGGGCTGGTGCGCGCCGCAGCAGGGCGCCTGCAAGCTGACGCTGAACGTCAAGGACGGCGTGATCCAGGAAGCCCTGGTCGAAACGCTCGGCTGCTCCGGCATGACCCACTCCGCGGCGATGGCTTCGGAGATTCTCCCGGGCAAGACCATTCTCGAAGCGCTGAATTCCGACCTCGTCTGCGACGCGATCAACGTCGCGATGCGCGAGCTCTTCAAACAGATCGTCTACGGTCGCACCCAGACCGCGTTCAGCGAGGGGGGGCTCCCGATCGGCGCCGGTCTCGAAGACCTCGGCAAAGGGCTGCGTTCGCAGGTCGGCACGATGTTTTCGACCCTCGAAAAAGGGCCGCGTTACCTCGAAATGGCCGAGGGCTACGTCCTCGAGCTCGGCCTTGACGAGAACAGCGAGATCATCGGTTACAAGTTCGTCCATCTCGGCAAGATGATGGAGGCGATCCGCAAGGGCGTCGAGCCCGCCGAGGCCTACAAGGCCAACGTGAAGAGCTACGGCCGCTTCGACGAAGCCGTCAAAAAGATCGACCCGCGCAAAGAATAAGGAGTTCATGACAATGAGCGTGAAATTTGAAGGATATGAGCGCCGGATCGCAAAAATCGAAAAGGCGTTGAAGGAATACGGCATCGAATCGCTCGAGGCCGCCCGCGACCTCTGCCTCTCCAAGGGCGTCGATGTGGACAAGATCGTCCGCGGCGTCCAGCCGATCGCGTTCGAAAACGCGGTCTGGGCCTACACCCTCGGCGCGGCCATCGCCCTCAAGAAGGGTTCGAAGAACGCGGCCGAAGCGGCCGAAAACATCGGTCTCGGGCTGCAGGCGTTCTGCATTCCGGGTTCGGTGGCGGATTCGCGCCAGGTCGGCATCGGCCACGGCAACCTCGCCGCGATGCTGCTGCGCGAAGAGACGAAGTGCTTCTGCTTCCTCGCCGGCCACGAGTCGTTCGCGGCGGCGGAGGGGGCGATCGGCATCGCCAAGACCGCCAACAAGGTCCGCAAGGAGCCGCTCCGCGTCATCCTGAACGGCCTCGGAAAGGACGCGGCCTACATCATCAGCCGCATCAACGGCTTCACCTACGTCGAAACCGAGTACGACTACTACACCGGTGAACTCAAGATCGTCGAAGAGAAGGCGTTCTCGAACGGCCCGAAGGCGGCGGTCAGGTGCTACGGCGCCGACGACGTCTCCGAAGGCGTCGCCGTGATGATCAAGGAGGGCGTCGACGTCTCCATCACCGGCAACTCGACGAATCCGACCCGTTTCCAGCACCCGGTCGCCGGCACCTACAAGAAGTGGGCGATCGAGAACGGCCGCAAATACTTCAGCGTCGCCTCCGGCGGCGGCACCGGCCGCACGCTGCACCCGGACAACATGGCCGCGGGCCCGGCTTCGTACGGCATGACCGACACGATGGGCCGCATGCACGGCGATGCGCAGTTCGCGGGCTCCTCCAGCGTTCCGGCGCACGTCGAGATGATGGGTCTCATCGGCATGGGCAACAACCCGATGGTCGGCGCCTCCGTCGCCGTCGCGGTTGCGGTCTCCGAAGCGAAGTAAGCTTCGGGATACCCGGAAAAAATTCCCGGTCCGCCATCCGGCAGGGCCGGGATTTTTTTATCCGCCGCTCCGGAACGTCACGCCCAGTAACCGGACTTCCGGCTGTCGTTCAAACGGATCTTCTGCCGGATCAGGTTGACGAGGAACTGCTGCTTCTCCGCATCGAGGCTGCGGCCGATGAACCGGCGCCTGCCGTCCGCCGTCACAATGGCGACGCCTTCGACCTGACGGCCGTTCTGCTGCATACCGGTCGGCTCCACCGCGACCTTCCGGATGTCGGCCAATTCCCAGCGCCGCCGCCGGCCGATGCGGCCGATGCCGGAGAACATCTCCAGCGCCCCATCCCGGAACCGGAGCTCGCTCCGGCCGAAAAGCATCATTGCGATACCGAACAGGAACCCGATTCCGACCAGTTGAAACGGAAGCATGAACAGCTTCGCAAACCACGGGGAATTTCCGGCACACCACACCGCTACAGTCAAGGTGCCGGTGACGCCGCACCAGAACACGGCAAAGAAGCAGAGAATCCAGACCGCATGACTGAAGTAGCGGAAAACGATCCCTTCCCCCGTTCCGTCGTCCGGCAAAACCCGCATGCCGCGCGGCGGCCGGTCCGGGCGGAATCCGGCCCGGACTTCGAAATCGGCGAGCTCGCTGTAACGGTGATTCTTCCCGCACCTGCGGCAGAACGCGACGTCGGTAGAGACGTTGAAATCCTCCACAGGAATCTCTTCTCTGCAATCGGGACAGTAAATCATGCGCATTCCTCCTTCCGCTTTTCCAAACGACGGCCAGCCGGCCGAACGGCGGGAAACCGTTCTCCGGCAAAATCACAAACGAGTGCTTTCACGCGTTTTTCCGCTTCACGATTCAGGAATGCTCCTGACCGCACTCATTCCGATTCGTCCTTCCAGCTGGTGACTTCCGACAATTTGGACAGAATTTCCGCTTCATTCTTAGCGAGCGGGGCCATATTTTTCCCATTTTCCCGCCCGGAATCGTAGAGGCGGCGCTCCATCCATTCGACGGCGGCGGCCAGCCGGACCAGCGGCAGGCCGGCCCCGATGCAGAGCGTTCCGCCGCCCTTCCTCATGCAGCCGATGTGATAGAAACTGCCGTTGCGGCACCGGACGCGCGCCAGCTTGAAAAGCCGGAGCCGGTCGAGCGGCACCTCCTTTTTCCGCAATCCGCGCCGGAAGACAAACGCGCCGGGAATCCGGCGAATCTCGAGGCTGCCGAAGAGCGCCCCCCAGACGGCCCAGGACACCATGACGGCAAACAACAGAAATACGATGTCGGAAATTCCGCCGCTCCGGAAACCGACAATAAAAAACAGCAGGGCGGCCGGAACCGCCGCGACCGCCGGCAAACTCCATGCGGAGAGACTGCTGACGTGCAGGACGGAACCGTCCTCGCGCTCCGTCACGCCCTTCGGCAGCCGTCCTTCCCCCAGGGCGGCCAGCTCGCTGAGCGGACCGATGCTGCCGCAGCCGGGACACCGGACCCGTCCGGTAAGCGTTTTTTGCTTCCGCTCCGGAATTTCCCGCGAACAAAATGGACATTTTATGGCCGGCATCCCGTCTCTCCCGCTAAGAATCACGATTCCCGAACGTCTCACACGAGTAGAAAATACAGGATTTCGCCGCGAATGCAAGCGCGGATGAAAAAAAGATGTTTTTTTCGGTTTTCCGAAGCGGAATCGGATTGAATTTAGCGGAAATTGTGGTAGAATTATGACGGGGACAATCCCGGACATACAATATCAGCCACGAAAGGAGGGTGAATCATGGAAAACAGCAGTTTTCTGACGGGCATCGGCGAGTTTCTGGCCGGCGCGGGCAATCTCTATTTGTTCATCGCCGTGACAGGTTCCGTGATCTTCGCGCTCCAGTTCATCATGACCGTCGCCGGGATTCACTCCGACGTCGAGCTTGACGGCGCCGGTTTCGACGTCGATTCGCACGACATCAGCGACATCCAGGGACTGAACTTCTTCTCGCTGAAAGCGATCGTGGCTTTCGTGACCTTCTTCGGCTGGGGCGGCTACTTCTACGGCCATCTCGGCTGGACCGGGCTGGCCATTGCGTTCGGCTGCGGACTCATCATGATGTTTCTCACGGCGCTGGTGGTCTCGCTGCTGCTCAAAATGCAGCAGTCCGGCAACATCACGCCCGCCGAGCTGGTCGGGCAGCGGGGCACGGTCTATCTGACCGTGCCGGCCGGGCGCGCCCCGGGCGGCATGGTGACCGTGACGCTGCCGGGCTGCACGCGGCAGGTCAGCGCCCGGGCCGACGACGAACTCAAAACCGGCACGGCGGTTGTCATCTCCGAAAACCTCGGCGGCGGCAGCTTCCTCGTGGTCAAAAGCTGAAGTGGAGCCGCAATGACCGTTATCCCCTTCACCCTTGCCGCCGCCGCGGCTGCCGATACGCCTCTGGAAACGGTATTCAAAGTGATCATTGCCGCCGCTCCGGCCGTAATCGGCGTCACGGCAGGCGTTTTCGCCGGATTCCTGCTGACCTGTTACCTGAAAAAGAAAAACGCGGAGAAGAAGAAAAGGAAAAAATACTGACGCCGGAAACCGGATGACGCGAAACATCACCTTCAACAGCAGGGAGTTCAACCGAATGCCAGTCATCGTTGTCCTCGGAGCATGCGCCGGAGCAGTCGTCATGCTGCTGTTCTGCACGATCGGAGTCATCGCATGCCGGAAGCTGAAATCTTAGACAGCCGCCAATAAATCCGATTCATTTTCAACCCCAATAAGGAGTTATACAGAATGTCACCAGTCATCATCATCGCAACGCTCGCCGGGTTCGTCCTCCTGATGATCTTCATCTCGCTGGTCACCTGGTACCGCAAGTGCCCGTCCGACCGCATCATGATCATCTACGGCAAGACCGGCGGGAACCAGGCGGCGAAATGCATCCACGGCGGCGCCAAATTCGTCTGGCCGGTCGTGCAGGATTACGGTTACATCTCGCTGCGCCCTCTCCAGATCGCCGTGAATCTCGACAACGCGCTCTGCAAACAGAACATCCGCATCAACGTGCCGTCGGTCTTCACGGTCGGCGTCTCGACCAGTCCCGAGATCATGGGCAACGCGGCCGAACGCCTGTTCGGGCAGAGCCCGGAGGCGATCGCCGAGCTGGCGAAGGATATCATCTTCGGCCAGCTGCGCCTCGTCATCGCCTCGATGATGATCGAAGAGATCAACGCCGACCGCGAAACCTTCCTGCGCGCGGTCGAGGCGAACGTGGCGGAGGAACTCAAGAAGATCGGCCTTGAGCTCCTGAACGTCAACATCACCGACATCACCGACGAATCCGGCTACATCGCGGCCATCGGGCAGCGCGCCGCCGCCGGCGCCATCAACAAGGCGAAGGTCGACGTGGCCGAGGAACAGCGCAAGGGCAGCATCGGCGCAGCCGAAGCGAACAAGCTCGAACGCGTCGCCGTCGCCAAGGCCGAAGCCGAAGCCGCCTCGGGCGAGGCAGACGCCGACCGTGAGCGGCGTATCGCCGTCAAGCAGGCCGAAGCCGCCGCCATCGCGGGCGAAGCTGACGCCGACCGCGCCCAGCGCATCGCCGTCAAGCAGGCCGAAGCCGCCGCCGCCGCCGGAGAGGCCGATGCCGACCGCGACCGCCGTATCGCCGTCAAGCAGGCCGACTCGACCGCGACCCAGGGCGAGAACGTCTCGGCGATCGAAATCGCCAAATCGAACGCGACGCGTTCGGAACAGGAGGCCGAAGCCTACCGGCGCGCCGAAGCGGCCCGCCAGGTCGCGGCCGCCCAGATCGAAAAGGCGAAATACGAAGCCGAGGCCGACGCGCAGGTCTCCCGCGCCAAAATGGAGATGGAGCGCCAGCGCGCCGAAGTCATCGTCCCGGCCGAGATCCAGAAGAGCCAGGTCGAAATCGCGGCCGACGCCGAGGCCGAAAAGCTGCGCCGCGAGGCGAAAGGCGAAGCCGACGCGATCTACGCGAAGCTCGAGGCCGAAGCGCGCGGCAACTACGAAATCCTGAAGGCGAAAGGCGAAGGCTACCGCGCCATCATCGAAGCGTGCGAAAACGATTCGAACGCCGCATCGAAGATGCTGCTCATCGAGAAGCTCCAGGAGATCGTCGCGCTGCAGACCGAAGCGATCAAGGGCATCAAGATCGACAAGGTCACCGTCTGGGACGGCGGCGGCAAAACCGCCGACGGCAAGACCACCACGGCGAACTTCCTCTCCGGCATGCTGCAGAGCCTGCCGCCGCTGCACGACGTGGCCGGAATGGCGGGGCTCGACCTGCCTGGCTATCTCGGCAAGGTGAAGAGCGACAAACGCGACACGGCCGAAACCGGAACCGGAACGGAACCGGCCGGTCAGGCATAACCGGAAAACACAACCTGACGCCCGGCCGACGCCGGGCGTTTTCCATATGGAGGAGCCATGAAGACCCGGATGTTTCTTTTTCTCGCCGCCGCGACGCTGCTGCTGGCCGCCGGCTGCCGTTCGATTCCGCTGCCGGAAGGGGTGATCCCGGCTGAAAAAATGACCCAGACTCCGGCACGGCCGGAGCCTGTCGAACCGCTGCGCAGACTCGCCGCGTCCGGCGACCCGGATGGAACGTTCCGCTACGGGCTCCAACTGCTCTTCGCCGAAAACAGCCGGCAGCCCGTGGAGAAGCCGGAGTTTCCGAACGGCGTCCCGTTCGGCATCCGGCCGGAGAATTGGAGCCCCGCCGACCTCTGGATCGCCCGGGCCGCCCAGCTCGGCAGCCCGGAAGCCAAATACTACACGGCCGCCGCCCGGCAGGCCGTGCTGGAACGCCGCCAGATGCTGAAGCTCGTGAAGGAGGCGGCGGAAGCCGGTGTCGCTCCGGCCCTGAACCGGCTCGGCACATATTATTATTTCGGCATGGGGGTCGAAGTCGACAACGCCGAGGCGGTCCGCCTGTTCGCGGCGGCGGCCCGGCAGGGACATCCGGCCGCGCTGCACAATCTGGCGGTCTGCCTGATGAACGGTTCCGGCATCGCGGCCGACGAAGCGGCGGCGGTCCGGCTGCTGCGCATGGCGGCATTCCGCGGCACGGAACAGTCGCGCCGCAATCTCGAATGGTGTTACCGGACCGGCCTCGGCGTCGAAGTCGACCGCAGCAAGGCATTCTACTGGAAAGATATCAACCGGATTCCGCCGGCCGGCACCGAAGAGCTGTTCCCGGCCGACAAAGTCGAAGAGCTCGATCTTCAGGTCGAACTGCCGTAATCAATCCCGAACGAAAGAGAGTCCTCCGTATGCGCATCCTGCCGCTCCTCACCCTGCTCTCCTTCTCCGCGCTGCTGACGGCGGGAGAACTGAAAATCACCGTGCTGTCGGACATTCACGTTTCGCCCGGCAACGCCAACGACAAGCTGATGCCCGATGTCGTCAAAGAGGTCAATGCGAACGATTCCGCCCTCGTCGTCGTGACCGGAGACCTTACGAACCGCGGCGCTGACCGCGAACTGGAGCATATCCATAACGTGCTTTCCGGCATCGGGAAAGAGCTTCACGCCATTCCCGGCAACCATGAAACGAACTGGTCCGAAAGCGCCGGCCAGACCTTCGTCCGCCTGTGGGGAGATGAAAAATTCGCCATTGTCCGCGACGGCGTCGCGCTCATCGGTTTCTCCACCGGCCCCTATCTGAAGATGGGCGACGGCTACGTCCGCAGCGAAGACGTCGCCTTCCTGAAAGAGTCGCTCCGGAAGCTGGCCGGAAACGGCGAACCGGTCATCGTTTTCTGCCACTACCCGCTCGCCGACGAGCTCGGCAACGGCGCCGCCATCGCCCGGATTCTGCGGGACTACAACGTCGTCGGAGTCGTCTCCGGCCACACGCACAGCCAGTTCCGCCGGACGATCTACGGGCTCGACAGCATCGTCTGCCGTCCGCTGACCGGTTTCGACGGGACACACGGCTACAACCTGCTCCGCTTCGACGGCAAAGAAAAGCTCGAAGCCTTTGAAAAACGGCTCGGCGGCGACATCCTGCCGGTCGAAAACCGGGAGCCGGTCGCGGAACAGCCGTTCCCGGCCGAGGAGCCGCTGCCGGAAAACGTCAGGGTCGAGCTGCTGCATGCCGATCCCGCCTCGGTGTTCACCGGAGCGGCGGTAACGAGAAGCGGCATCTACTACGGCACCAGCGACGGGCGCTTCGTCGCACTCACGCCGGAAGGGGAAACGGCGTGGGAGCGGAACTTCAAACGCCCCTTCTACTCGACCCCGGCCGCGTTCGAGGGCGTCATCGCCGTCGGCCTGACCGGTATGCCCGGCGGCCTGGCTCCCGGCGGCATCGCGCTTCTTCCGGAGCCGAAGAGCGGCGACAAGCGCGGCGGACTCTTCCTCCCCGCGCCGGCACCGGTCATCGGCAGCGGAACCGCCTCGGACGGACGGCTCTACATGGGCGCCGGAGCCGGAGAGTTCCGGCGCATCGATTCCGCCGGCAGATACGAAAAAAACGACACCGTCCGTTTCGGCACCATGCAGGGGGCTCCGGCCGTGAAAGACGGCGTCGCAGTCTTCGGCGCCTGGGATACGAATCTCTACGCGCTCGATGCGGAGACGCTCGAACTGCGCTGGAAGTGGAACAACGGCAAGTCGCAGGTGCTCTTCTCCCCCGGCAACGTCCGGCCGGTCATCGGCAACGGCCAGGTCGTCATCGTCGCGCCGGACCGGTACATGACCGCGCTCGACCTCAAAACCGGCAGGCAGCTCTGGCGCGCCAACGCGCACAAGTTCCGCGAAGCGCTCGGCGGCAGCGAAGACGGCGGCACCGCCTACGCCAAAACCATGGACGGGGAGCTCGTCGCAGTCGAAACCGGCAAACCGGAATATACGGAGAAATGGCTCTGCGATCTCGGCTTCGGCTACGATCACGCCCCCTGCCCCGTGCTGGAAGCGGACGGCGTCGTCTATGCCGGCAGCCGCAACGGCGTCATCGCGGCGGTCGATGCCGCCACCGGCAAACTGCTCTGGCGCTACCGGGGCGGCGACTCGGCCGTGAACGATTTCACGAAAGGGCCGGACGGCAGCGTCTACGCAACCCTGATCGAAGGCAGGATCTACCGGATCAGCGGAAAAATGCCCTGATCAGCTCACAAATCGAATCGACCTCCTCCGGCTGCAGTTCGTAATAGCACGGCAGCCGGAGGAGCCGGCCGGCACAGTCGTCCGTCACCGGCAGCCGGAACCTGCCTCCGCCGAGCTCCATCCCTTTCGGCGCCGAATGGAGCGGAACGTAGTGGAAAACCGGGTGGATATCCCTTTTTTTCAGAAATTCGATCAATGCCGACCGGGTCGCCAGGTCCTTCAGGAGAATATGGAACATATGCGCGTTGTGCCTGCATTCCGGCAGCTCGACCGGCAGCCGGATCACTCCCGCCTGCTGCAGCGGGAGCAGCTCCTTATAATATCGATTCCATATGGCAAGCCGCTTCCCGGTGATCCGGTCGGCCTGCTCGAGCTGGGCGTAAAGAAAAGCGGCAATCAATTCGCTCGGAATGTAACTGGATCCGATATCCACCCAGGTGTATTTGTCGACCATTCCGCGGAAGAACCGGGAACGGTTTGTACCTTTTTCCCGGATGACCTCCGCCCGTTCGAGAAACCGTTCGTCATTGATGACCAGCGCGCCGCCTTCGCCTGAAATAAGGTTCTTGGTCTCGTGGAAGCTGTAACAGCCGAGGTGGCCGATCGTCCCGAGATAACGTTCTTTGTAGGTCGCGCAGACTCCCTGGGCGGCATCTTCGACGACCAGCAGCCGATGCCGCCGCGCGATATCCATGATCACGTCCATATCGCAGCCGACGCCGGCGTAATGAACCGGAACGATCACCCGGGTCCGGGGAGTGACCGCCTGCTCGATCAAACTCTCGTCGATATTCATGGTATCCGGCCTGATATCGACGAAAACAGGCACGCCGCCCCGCAGGACGAAGGCATTCGCCGTGGAGACAAATGTGTAGGAAGGAACGATGAACTCATCCCCGGGCTGAATATCGCACAGAATGGCCGCCATCTCCAGAGCCGCCGTGCAGGAGTGCGTCAGCAGAACTTTCTTCGCGTTGAAATGCTCTTCCAGCCAGCGGCTGCAGCGTCCGGTGAACGGTCCGTCTCCGGACAAATGCCCGTTCTGCACCGCCTGAGCCATGTAATACAGCTCCTTGCCGGCAACGAACGGCTTGTTAAACGGAATTTTCACTAACTCCTCCATAAATGCCAAACCTCCGTGATGTTACTGATCTCATACCCGCAAGAGCAATACAATCGGCAGGCCCTTTCATTGTCCAACTGGGTAACGACTTGAGCAGATGCAGCTCCCGATATTCTGAAATATTCCTCAGCCCTGCTCATCAAAGCTTTTCCATATCCCCGGCCGCGGCATTTCTCATCGACCGCCACCAGTTCGATCTTTCCCTGATTGTCCTTTACCGAAGCGCAAAGTACTGCGTCCCCTCCTTCTTCTCCGGGGACGATCCAAACTCTGCCGGCGGGGGAGTCAAAGCAGTTTTGCAGCCAGCGTTCATACAATGCGGCCTGAAATGGCCGAAAATGCTCATCCCGCTGAAATCGGGAATGCCAGCCACTGTCAACAGCCAGCTTCACACTCCTGAAATCTTTGGAAAAAACTTCCACGACTTCCACCGGGCGGCAGACCGAAACAGTTCCCGTCAGCAGCTTTGAGAAAACAGTTTTGCAATCATAGCATTTTGCCCCCATGGCTTTCAAACATTCGGAAAAGACGGCCCCGGAGCGGTACGGCATAAATATGTAACAGACCTCCGGAGTCCATTTTGACAATGCCGATACGAGATCATCTTCCGTATCGCCAGCTTCAACAGTCAACGCCCCCACAGAAACCCGGAAAAAATCAGAATCCCAGGGCAGATCCCTGTAAATCATTTTCGATTCTCCGGCAGATTCAAGCTGTCGGCAATAATGAATACCGGCCTCCGCTTGGTCTGGGAAAAAGTTTTACCGACATAAATACCGACCATTCCGATTGTCATGAGCATGATTCCCGTATTGAACCAAATTGAAAGGATAAGGCTCGCATACCCCATTACCTTGATCAATCCACTCAATGCCAGACACAGATAGAACAAAGTAACGAGAACGGCCAAAACCGAAATGCAAAGTCCGGTCAACGCAGTTATGCGAAGCGGTTTATCCGAAAATGCAATCATATTGTCCAAAGCCAGACGGAAGAGCTTTTTCCAGGAATAAGAAGACTCCCCTTCCGAACGCGCCGCATGACGGACCGGACAGACTGCCTGCCGGAATCCCACCCATTGTGCCATTGCGGGAAAGTAACGGATGGAATCTCCGAGACTCAGAATCGCGCCGATCACCTTTCGATGATAAATTCCAAAATTGGCAATCGAAGCATCCATTCTCGTCCCGGTCAGGAAACTGAATACCCGGTAAAACAGTTTGGAACACTCCTTTTTAATCCAGGCATCCTGCCGCTCCACCCGTTGCGCGAATACGGAATCGAATCCCTCCTGCGCCTTGGCATAAAGAACGGGAATTTCTTCCGGCATATCCTGCAGATCGCAATCCATCACGACCACCCAGTCTCCTGATGCGGCCGACAAACCGGCTGTAATCGCATAATGCTGCCCGAAATTCCGGGACAAATTCAAGCCTATGACCCTGGCATCACGTCCGGCCAACTCTGCAATCCCCCGCCAACTGCCATCCGGGCTTGAATCATTCACCAGGATCAGTTCCCATTCGCCGGTCAGACTCTCCGCCACCTGCCGGATCCGGGTATAAAGTTCTTCGAGAAAACGCTCTCCCATATATACAGGAACCACCACCGATAATTTCATAATACCGTTCCTTCATCAATCCGCTTCCGCGAACTCTTCCGATAAATAAAGAAATACAGCAGCAATGTCAATGCTCCCCCGGAAACCGAAAGAACAACGCCAAGGCCATAATATGGAGGACTCCAATTCACAGTAACCTCATGAACTCCAGCCGGGACCGGGACGCCCAGGAGGCCGTTGTTGATCCCATAAACCTTTTCCGCCCTGCCGGAAACGGTTGCCCGCCATCCTTCCTGCCAGGTGATCGGAATGCAGAGCATCCCGATCTTCCCCGAACGATTGTCCACCCTCCCCCGCCAGGTGGAATGCGCGTAGCTGATATCCGTCACAGGGGAGCTTTTCAATTCCGCGGCGGCTGCATCGATTTCCTCATCTACCCCCTGCCTGCGAAGCAGGGACAGCGAAATCAACTTCACCACTGCCGGATTCACCCGGAATGAAATCTCAGAAACCTTTTCCTGCGGCAATGGGACCCGATATGTCCGGTGCCCCGGCAAAGCCTGCAACATCCTCATATGTCCGTCGCAATTCAACATGATTTTCTGTTTCCGGCTGAATTTCCCTTCAATCTCCAATATATGAAATCCGGACCGGGGATCCGCGCTTGAGATGGATACGCTATGGCTGGCAGAGAGTTTTCGGGAAACCAGCCGGAACATCTTCTCCCCGCCCTTTGCCGACACCGCTTTGCCGTCTCTCATCAACGGAACCGCCTCCTGTACCGCTTTCGCCCGTTTCGGAAGGGATCCCGGAAACCAGCTCTCCGCCATTGACTCATCCGCCTTATCCATAAAATGGAAATGGGAGAGACGCAAACGGGAAAGCTCATCTTTCGGATAATGCTTGAGTTCACCGGCTGTAATCCGCTGTGTATACAGATAACCGAACGGCAGAGTTGATCGGCGGAAGAATTTCCATACCCCGTTCCGCTCCTCCGGCTTTTGATAGCCGAATAACCGGGCCCCGGAATCGATGGAGATCTGCGTAGTGACTCCCAGCAAGAGCTCCGTTGCAGGTTCAGGATAAAAGGAGTACCGATTCGAATTCTGGATATCGACCGTTTCCGGGGAATACTTTTCAATCGTCGCCGGCAAGAGTGAGTTATAGGCGCTGACTCCCGGATAATTGTAAATCAGCGGCAAAGTGTAATGCTGAGTGGGATCAGCCGAAGGAAAAAACAGAGTCCGGCCATCGGTAATCGATTTCCCCGCCAGCGGCTTGACTTTACGGTAAATATCCCCCTCGAAAACTTGAAAAAGGAAATCCTGCTCCCGCAAAGGTATCCGTTGATTAATCGTCGAATTGTGCATCAGAAAAAGCTCAACAGCGACTGTCGCCATCAGCAGAAGCGGAAGAAAGCGGCGAATTCGGCTCCCGGAAGGCCGGGAAAAAAACAGCAGATAAACTCCAGATAAAACAGCGACAGAGAACAAAACAGAAGACAATACCGAAAAATATGCATATAAAACCACCGGAATAAATATCAGAAACATCACGGCAAAAACATTCATCTGCCGGTCGGCGACAGGCTCCTTCAAATAGCGCTCCAGAAAACTCACAATAACGACAACGGCAGAAAAAACCAGAACAAAAGTCCATCTGTAGGAAAAAATCTGACAAAAAAGAGGTATTGCCAACGGCAGTGCCATCATCCCGGCAATCAGCCAATACTGCCACTTCGTCCTGCAGAAAAGATAATAAGAGACCGCCCAGAAAATCAGAAGGCTGCTTGCCAAAACGGTTGTTTCATAATAATTATGTCGCACAAAATGAGATAAAACGCCAAAGTAATTATTCGAAACAATCCGTCCCAGAAAAATCAGAATGTCCTCAAAAGAACTGATGGAGAACAAATTTGCAAGGGTCCTGGAACCGGCATCGCTGCGCCCGGACCCCCAAAAAAGGAACAGCCACGGCAAACTGATCCATGCGCTGAGCATAAATCCAAGAAGTCCGTTCAAAAGCAGCTGCAGTTCATCCATCAAGCATTTTTTCCACCGGAAGCCGCTGATGATCGAGCGCCCCAACAGATAAACAGCAGAGAAAATTCCGATCATGCTGAAAAAATAGACTGAGAACATACTCAGCAATGCGTAATTGAGCACACAGAAGATAAAGCTGCCCCGCCTGCCTGCAAGCAGAAGCTCCAGCAAATACATGTTTATTGTAAAGAAAACCATTGCAGACAGAAATTGATAATGCTGCCCCCATAAAACATTATAGCTGGAGAATGTCCACAAAAGCACTCCGATCCAGATCAACCAGGAACGATGGGTAAAGCGCTTGAAATAAAGCCAGGAAAAAAATGCGATTACCAGATATTTTGCAAAGGCAACCCAGATCATCGCCCCCATAAAGCTGGAAAGCGGAACAAAAAGCAAAAGCAGGAAAAACGGATCCAGCATCTGCATGCTCAATGTATAGCTGGAGACTCCCAGTCCCAGCTGGAGGAGCATCATCTGCAGGGATCCGGCCCTGATATTTTCACACAGAAAACGGTAAGACGGCAAGTAGCTCCGGATGGTATCCGATCCTACATCCCGATAACAATAATACGCAGACCCGAAAATAAATTCCCGATAAAGAAAAGCAAAAGCCACGACAACCGAAACAATAATCCACAACAAAGTGTGCTTCTCAAAATGTTCCGTAACTTTCTCCGCACTCTGCCGCACCCTTCCCCGGCATCTGATACAGACGGAAAGCAGAAACACGACCAAGGCATCGACCAGCAATACGATTGCCAGCCGTCCCCACAAAACACGGGGCGGAGCCAATTCCGCGAAAGCACCCGGGTCAGAAACGAAATAGCAGTCGGTTCCGCCGGAAGTAAATTCCGCCGCATTCTCAGCACAGCTCTGACTGGTCATCTCTTTCTGCTGAGTGAAAATCTGAAAAATCCTCTCCGCCGGGATGCGATACTCCAGAAAAAAATAACGTCTGATACGAATTTCCCGAATTGCGAACGCGACCCCGCCCCTGTTACCGAAATCGAATCGGAGCCGGCGGTATTTGGCATCCCCGGGCAACAGATAATGGAGTTCTGCGAATTTGCCCGGAGAATGACAGACCTCTGCAATCCAATTTTTCAATGAATAGTTATCTGCAGAAATGTGCGTATCGAGATAAAAAATCTCAACTGATGTCTTCCGGGACGAAGATATTTCAACCGACACTTCCGTTAAGGAGGCCGCTCTGAAAATCATGATGCTCAGAAAAACGACACACGCGAGGCCGATACACTCCCACTTCAAGGAGAAGAGCTTTTGAAAAAAATGCCGGGCAGACAGGTTATTCATGCCATAATCTTTCGCCAGATATTCACCAGTCGCTCAGATTTCAGCAGACTTGGGAATAAAGTTTTGCAGCCGGTCAGGCTGTCCCCGAAGCAAGTCCCGGGGGGGTTAACGCCCGGCCTCACACGCCCCTCCGGGCGGCCGCAATAAAATTATCGAAAAAACTTCCTGCTCCTGCATTTTTATGTGGAGAACTCAAACCTTATTATTATACTACATAAAATGTTTTTTGCAACCGTGCTTCTCCGCTTTGTTCCCAAAATCTCCCCCCGCCCCGAAAAAAGCATTGCGGAATTTTATCGCAACCGCTTATGCCGGAATTGAATTCCAGTAAAAAAAGTGTATATTCCCATACACTCAACAGGATCCCATTCACTATGAAACCATTATTCTGGATTGTCCTGACAATCTGCGTTTCCGCGACAGCCGCGGAACGGGTCGCTTCGCTGAGCCCGAACCTGACCGAGACGGTCGTGCGGCTGGGGGCGGAGGATCAGCTGGTCGGGCGTTCGAGCGCCTGCGACTACCCCGAATCGGTCCGGAAACTGCCGGTGGTCGGCCGGTTCGGCGTCCCGGCGCTCGAACCGCTGCTCGCGACGCGCCCGACGCTCGTGATCGCCGAAACGCTGCGGAACGATGCGGATGCGGAGCGCCTCCGTGAACTCGGCGTCCGCCTGGAGGCGTTTCCGGCCGTCACTGTCGACGACTATTTCCGCAATCTGGCCCGGCTCGGCGCGCTCCTCGGCAAAGAGAAGGAGGCACGGGAGGAAGCCGGGCGCGCAAAGCAGCTCATCGCGGCATGGAAAGCCGACGATGCGGCGCTGACGGAGAAGGAGCGCCCGAAGGTACTCGTCATCATCGGCGTCTCCCCGGTGGTCACCGCCGGAAAAAACAGCTTTCTGACCCCGCTGATCAAGCTTGCCGGCGGCCGCAACGTCGCGGGCAAGGTGGATAAAAACTATTTCAGCTGCTCGTTCGAGCAGATCGTGCTCTGGCAGCCGGAGGTTATCCTCGCGCCGGGGCTCTCGCCCGAACTGCTCCGGGAACTCAAAAAATCTCCCGGCTGGGATCTGCTGCCGGCGGTGAAGAACGGACGCGTCGTCACCGGTTTCGATGCGGACCTCGCCTACCGGCTCGGCCCGCGCACCTTCGACGGAATCGCGCAGCTGCGCGAAATCCTCAGACCTCCAGCGTCAGTCCGTCATACGCAACCGCAATCCCGTGCGGAGTGAAATAGTCGACCAGGTCGCCGTGGAGCGCGCCGCAGTTGTGCGAAAAGTGGTTCACGACCGCCGGGGCCTCCGGCGCCAGGCAGCCCATGTCGACGAGACGCCGCCGGAACGCAATGCTCGTGTCGGCCCCCATGTGACCCTCGCGCCAGTCGGCGAATCTGGTGCCGCCGGTCGATTCGATCACGGCGGCGTCGAGTTTCATCCCTTCGAGCAGCTTCCATGACTCGTCGCAGAGCCAGCCGGTGTCGTTGGCGATGAGGATGCTCTTCCCGCCGCGGCGGAACACGTAGATCAGCGCATCGAGTCCCGGCGCATGATTCGCGCGCAGCGGCAGCAGCTCAAGCGTACCGTCGGTCATCTTCTCCCCCGGCCGCGCTTCAACCGGACGGATGTTCAGCTCCTCGAGCCGGGTCACAGCCTCGACCCGCGCCGTATGCTCGATGATCGTGCCGAAAATCCAGCGGCTGCCGATCACGGTCAACTGCTTCTTCAACTGCGAATACCCCGGGGAGCGCCGCCAGTGCAGGTCCGCCGGAGTCAGGTGGTCGCTGTGCGCGTGCGTGAAAACGATCCGGTCGATCGCGGTGAGGTCGATATTGAATTCGATGCTCTGCCAGAAGGCGTCCGGGCCGAAATCGATGAGCGTATCGCCGTCGAGCAGGTAACTGCACCGGCGGCGAATCTCTTTCCCCCCGAGTTTTTTCGCTTCCGCACAGGTCGGACACTCACACCACAGCGCCGGCATGCCCTCCGCCGCCGCTGTCCCCAGAAAAGTCAGTTTCATCGGACCGTAGCTCCTATGTTCCCCGAAAAGCTGCACCCTTCCTCCTTCGCCGAGGCTGCGGTAGACAAGTCTGGCCTGTCATCCACAGCGCTTGCGCGACGGATGATACTTTTCGGGGGCCTCGCTCTCTGAGAAAGGCATTGTTAATGTTTCGGTGGTATTGATATACCATCTTCTTTCTTAATGGACCGTTCCTGAAACATAATTTGGGTTTCATCAAATGTCAAGCGGTGAATCCGAAGCTTATCGACAAATCGGCAAAAACATTCCAACCCGCGGCGCGGCGCCGCGGAATTTCCCCGTCCGCCGGAAAACTCTCACCATTTTCTCATTTGCATTCCGCCCGGCCCGACCGTATATTAGGAGAACAGGAGAAAAGGAAGGAATGAAACCAGATACCGACGAACCGAAACACATTTTCGTCTCCGGCCACCGCAACCCCGATATCGACAGCATCGCCGGAGCCTACGCCCTCGCCGAGCTGCGCCGCCGCCAGAGCGGCACGCCGATCACACCGCTCTGCCCGGGCATCCTGCCGGACCGCGCCGCCTATCTGTTCCGCCGTTTCCGGCTCAAGCCGCCGGCGAGCAGGAACGACATCTATCTGCGCATCCGCGATATTCTCGAGCCCTGCACGGTCATCGAAGCCGGAACCACGCTCTTCGAAGCCGTAAACCTGCTGCGCGAAACCGGCATGCTGCGGCTGCCGGTAATCGGGCGCGACGGCAGATTCCTTGGAATGCTGAGTTCGCTCGCGCTGCTTTCGCAGCTGTTGAATATCGGCAGCTCGGACGGCAGCGACCTGGCCGGACGGCGCATCCACAGCTCGATCGACCTGATCCGCGGCGTACTCGAAGCCGAAGTTCTGACCGGCGGCGACACCGCCGAAGAACAGGAATTCGACGTCTACGTCGCCGCCATGGGGCTCGACAGCTTCGAGGAGCATATCCCGGCAGACAACCGGAACCTGGCGCTCATCGTCGGCGACCGGCCCGAAATCCACCTGCGCGCGCTGCACCGCGAACTGAGACTGCTGATCGTGACCGGCAACCGCCCGGTCGATCCGCTGATCCTGAAGGAAGCGGCCTCGCACCGGGTTTCGATCCTGAAAACCGGGCTCGATTCGGCGACCGTGATCCGCCGGCTCAAATTCAGCACCCCGGTCGAATTCATCCATTTTCCGCAGGATGAACTGACTCTCTCACCGGACGAGCGGCTGCGCGACCAGCGAAGCCGGATTCTCGCCTCCCCCGCCGATATCGTGCCGGTGCTCGATTCCGGGCGGCATCTGGCCGGAGTGGTCCTCAAGAAACAGCTTTCGGCTCCGCCGCCGTACCGCATGATCCTCGTCGACCATAACGAGCCGGACCAGAGCATTCCGGGCGTCGAAGAGCTGCCGGTCGTCGAAGTCGTCGACCATCACCGCATCGGCATGCTGCCGACCGCCACGCCGATCCGCTTCACGGGCGACGTGGTCGGCAGCAGCTGCACGCTGATCGCCATGATGTACCGCAGCTGCGGGGAGAGCCTCACGCCGGAGCTGGCCGGCCTGCTGCTCGGCGGAATCGTCTCGGATACGCTGCTGCTGAAGTCGCCGACCACCGCGCCGCTCGACCGCCGCATGTGCGAGTGGCTCGAAAAGCTCTCCGGAACGACCGGCGAGGAGCTCATGAACGAGCTGATGCAGATCGACTCCCCGCTCGCGGTCAAACCGGCGGAAGAGGTGATCGGCGGCGACTGCAAAACCTACACCGACGGGAAATTCAAATTCGCGCTTTCGCAGGTGGAGGAGACGAATCTCGAACTTCTGCACCAGCGGCGCGACGAGCTCGCCGCCGAAATCCGCCGCCGCATCGAGGCCGAAGCGCTCGACTTCTTCGGACTGCTTGTCACCGACGCGGTGCGCGAGAACTCCGAACTGCTCGCCGTCGGCAGTGACGACATCATGCGGAATCTGCCGTACGAACCGGCCGGACCGGAGCTCTTCGCGCTGCCGGGCGTCCTCTCCCGCAAGAAACAGCTTCTGCCGCAGATTCTCGCGGTCACCGCGGCGCTGCAGCAGGATTGAACGGCGATGGAATTCCGTTTCGAACCGATCGGTTTCGTAAAGTCGGGGGGCGGGACCTACCCGCAGGAGGCTCCCCGGCAGGCCGCCTTCGCATCGAATGAAGGCATCATCGAACTCCTGCCCGGCCGCAACTTCGAACAGGCGCTCGAGGATCTCGCCGGCTTCGAACGCATCTGGCTCGTCTTCGTCTTCGACCGCAACCGGAACTGGAAACCGAAGGTTCTGCCGCCGGACGGGAGCAGCCGCAAGCGGGGAGTGTTCGCAACGCGTTCTCCGCACCGGCCGAACCCGGTCGGGCTTTCCGCCGTGGAACTGCTCCGGATCGAAGGGCGCAGCGTGCATATCCGCAACTTCGACCTGCTGGACGGAACCCCGATTCTCGACATCAAGCCGTATATCCC
This sequence comes from Victivallis lenta, assembly GCF_009695545.1. Taxonomy (NCBI): domain Bacteria; kingdom Pseudomonadati; phylum Lentisphaerota; class Lentisphaeria; order Victivallales; family Victivallaceae; genus Victivallis; species Victivallis lenta. The sequence goes on from NZ_VUNS01000015.1 coordinate 73,540, forward strand.
GGAAGCGGACGCCTTTCCGGCCTCCCGCTCCGGCTGGCGCGGAGAGGCCGCCCAGACGCTCCGCGAGGTGCAGTTCACCCCCGAAGCGGCCGGAGCCGCCGAATGGATTCTCGCTCACGGCGGCCCCGACCTGGCCAATGCGGCCCGCGTACAGCTCGGCACGCGCATGCCCGATCCGGAACGGCAGCGGCTGGTCCGGGTCGACGAACGGCGCGCCATGCTCGCCTTCCGCACCTGGCGGTTCCTCTTCGAAACGGCGGAGACGCCCCGCGTCCTCGCGATCGCGTCCGGCTACACGGCCGCGGAGCTGCGGCCGGAAGCGCCGGACCCGTACGGTGACAAAGCACTCCACCGCCTTTATCAGAAGAGCGGCTTTCCCAAACCGTCTTGAAACCGGCCCGGAAGCAATATCGAGCTTAAAAGAGCAGATACTCGAGCATGCCGAGATATTCGTAGACGGCGCGTTCCCCTTCCATAAAACGTTCGGCGGAGGGGATGACGAACAGCGCCCCGCCGCCGCGCCCGCCCCCCTGCGAGGCCGGCGCCGGAAGCGCATCGAGCCCGTAACGCCGCGAAAGCATCATAAGCCGGGGAATGTGAAACGCCTCCGAAACCAGGATCTTCCTGCCCGGCAGCTTCGAAAAAGCGATGACCTCCTGCCGGGAATTCAGCGCATCCTCGATCAGGCCAATCCGTTCCGGCGACACGCCGTAAGCACCCAGAAACGCCTCGAGCGCCCGGCGTTTCGGCTCCGTGCCGTCCTCGCCGACCATCGACACGGCGACGGCGCAGTCGATGCCGCGGCGGGCGAGCGCCCGGGCGATCCGGCCGGCTTCGTGCAGCCGCAGCAGCATTCCGTCATTGAACCAGAGCTCGGGCGGCACCGACTCCGCCATGCCGAAACCGCTGCCGGCCACCACCACGGTGCAGGCTTCGGCAGGCACTGTTTCGGGGTCGAGCGGAACATATTGCGAAGTCAGCGTCTTCAGCAGCCCCCCGCCGAAGACCGACAGCAGCAGGAAGAGGGCGGTCCCCGCGCAAAGCAGGATTTTCCCGGCCAGGCGGCAGCGGCGGCCGAGCCTCGGCCAGAGCAGCAGCGCCAGCCCCGCCGCCAGCAGCAGGAAAATGAACGGAACCGGGAAAAACAGCCTGGCAATGAGTTTTTTCAGGGTCAGCAGCATCGTTTCACCGGCCCGTGCGTTTGCGGATGGCGGCAGCGACGGCGGCATTCTCTGGAACAAGGCCGAGTTCCGCCCCGAAGGCGACGGCATCGTCCGCATTGCCCCAGACATCCTGCGGACGGTGCGCGTCGGCTCCGACCACGACCCGGACGCCGTGTTCGGCCATGACCTCCCAGAACGGGCGCCACGGATACTGCGGGCGCCTCCCCTCCGGCGTATCGACCCACGGTTTGCGCAGTCCGTATGCGTTGATTTCGAACGGAATGTCGAGCGCCTTCGAAGCCGCGGCCATTTCGGCGGCAAGCGCCCGCAGCTCCGGCGTCCAGCGCGGACAGCCGCTCATGAACATATCGGGATGCGCGACATAATCGAACAACCCGGTCTCCATCGCCCGGATCGTCGCATCGGCGTACGCCCGGAGCCGTTCATGCGGAAAGAGCGCCGCATCCAGCTGCGGCTCGATGAAGTGCGGCCCCAGAATCCGGTAATCGAAGCCTTTCGCGGCGGAATAGGTCTCTTCATAGAACGCCCGGCCGACCGATTGCAGATAATCGACTTCCGCCCCGGCCAGCAGTACGAGCTCCGGAAACCGGGAACGCATCCGTTCAATATCGTCCAGATAGGCAGGGAGCTCCGAATAGTCCATGCGGGACTCCGGGTAGCGCCCGTCCGGAAACGGCGCATGGTCCGAAAACCCGAGGACGGCGACGCCCTGATTCACCGCCTCGCGGCAGTACTCCTCCACGGCTCCCGATGCGTGTCCGCACCGCGCGGTATGGGTGTGCAGATTCACCCGTTCTGCGAAGTTCATGATCGATCCTTCATTTCTGTATCAACACGGCGGCCGGCCGCCCGCGCTCCACAATGACGAAATCGCGCACACGCGCGAAAGATGCGGATGCGGAACGGCTCCGCGGAATATCCGGATAAAATAGCACGTTTTCCGTTTTTTGTAAAGCGCTCCGGGAAAATATGAATTTTTTTCATTTTCACCTGAAATCCGGGTTGTATTTTCAAAACGGATATGCTAGTATTAAAGCAGCCCGGGGAGCTCCGGGCGGAAGCCGCAGGCATTTTGTTTTTATGGATTCATGAACCGAACTTTCAATAAGGAGGGGGATCTATGACCAAAGCAACCGAGTGCAGAAACTTCGTCGTCGCCGGACACTCCGGCAGCGGAAAAACCACGCTCTGCGAGCTCATGCTCTTCAAGGGCGGAGCCATTCCGCGGCCGGGCAGCGTCGACGCAAAAAATACGGTTTCCGACTTCATGGCCGATGAACAGGAAAAAGGCTCGAGCATCTATTCCACGGTCATGAACTGCAAATGGAAGGGCGACGAATATTTCTTCATCGACACGCCGGGCTACGGGGAGTTCGTCGGCGAATATGTCGCGGCGGTCCGCGAAGCCGACGCCGCGCTGGTCGTGGTCGACGCGGTCGACGGCCCCCAGATCGGCACGGCGCGCGCGTGGAAGCTCTCGAAGCAGCGCGGCATTCCCCGGTTCGGCATCGTGAACCGGCTCGACCGCGAACGCGCCGATTTCAAGGCGACGCTCGAGCAGATGCGCCGCAACCACGGCAAAAACGTCATCATCCCGCTTTACTGGCCGGTCGGGCAGGAGGCGAATTTCAGCCGGGTCGTGAACGTCCTCTTCGACAAGGACATCCCGTCCGAAATCGCCGAAGACGTGGCCGAGTGCCGCGCCCTCTGGCTCGACGCCGTCGCCGAAACCGACGACGAGCTCATGATGCGCTATCTCGACGGCGAGGAGCTGACCGATGAAGAGATCCACACCGGGCTGCTGAAAACGATCAAGACCGGGCGCACGATTCCGGTGTTCGCCGGCAGCTCCGTCAAGGATATCGGCATCACGGAGCTCATGGATGCGATCGTCGAGCTTTTCCCCTCCCCCCTCAACTATGTCACCGTCGACGGGGCCAAACGCAAGATCGGCGAAGAGTGCCCGCCGATCGGCATCGTCTTCAAGAGCCTCAACGACCCGTTCAGCGGGCAGCTGACCTTCATCCGCACGGTCTCCGGCGTCTTCAAATCCGACACCGACGTCTTCAACCTGTCGCGTTCGGGGGCGAAGGAGCGCTTCGGGACGCTGCTCTTCATGAACGGCAAGAGCCAGACGCCGGTCAAGGAGGCCGGTCCCGGCGCGATCTTCGCCGTCGCCAAGCTGAAGGACACCCATATCGGCGACACGATTTCGGCGGTTCAGACCGAAACCCCGCTGCCGGGCATCGTCTTCCCCGACGCGGTCATGTCGTATGCGGTGACCGCCGCGAAGTCCGGTGACGACGAAAAAATCTCGGCCGGCCTTGCGAAAATCCGCGAATGCGACCCGACCGTCCGGCTCCGCCGCGACGAGGTCACCCACGAATTCCTGCTCTCCGGCATGGGCGACCAGCACCTGGCGATCGTCGCCAAGCGGCTGAAGGACCAGTTCAAGGTCGAGGCCGTCCTCGACACGCCGCGCGTGCCGTACCGCGAAACGATCACCGCGCCGGGCGAAGGACACTACCGCCACAAGAAGCAGACCGGCGGCGCCGGGCAGTTTGCGGAGGTCTTTCTCCGCATCGCGCCGAACGAAGCCGGTTATGAATTCTCCAACGACGTAGTCGGCGGAACGATTCCGAAGAACTTCATCCCCGCGGTGGAAAAAGGCGTGGCGGAGATGCTCGAGAGCGGTCCGCTGGTCGGCTGCACGGTCGAACGGGTCAGGGTATCGGTCTACGACGGCAAATACCACCCGGTGGATTCGAACGAAATGGCCTTCAAGATCGCCGGGCGCATGGCGTTCAAGGAGGCGATGACGCAGGCGAATCCGGTTCTGCTCGAGCCGGTCATGCATGTCGAAGTCCACATTCCCGATGCGTACATGGGCGACATCACGGGGGATCTGAACCACAAGCGCGGCCGCATTCTCGGCATGAACGTCGAGGAAGGCATGGAGGTCGTCGTCGCGGAAGTTCCGTACGCCGAAATGCGCAAATACGCGACCGAACTGCGCAGCATGACGCAGGGGCGCGGCTCGTTCGAGATGAGCTTCGTCCGTTACGAGCAGGTCCCGCCGAATGTGGCGGCCGAGATCATCGCCAGACATCAGGCGGAGCTCGAAGCCGAACAGTAACCGGTTGTTTTCTTTCGAAAAATACACCGCGGAAGTGGCAATTGCCGCCTTCGCGGTGTATTTTTTCCATCGGCTTACGAAAGGACGGACGGATATGCGAATCATTCTCTGGCTCACGCTGTTTCTGGCAGCCTTCTGCGCGGGGGGCGCCGTTTCCGGGGAACGCCTCCCCGTTTTTGAGAAGCCGGACCGGAGCTCGGACATCATCGGCAGCATCGAAGCTGCCCGGATTCCGGCTTCGGTTCAACCGGTCACCGGCTACACGGTCCGGCATCCGCTCGCAGCTTATCACGCCTATTATCCGCTGCCGGGCGGAGGATACGCCTCCCCCGAACTCGTCTACCGCACGGATGAGGAAGGCGTCCGCAGCATCGTCCGGAAAGCGCATCCGCCGTATATCCGCATCGCCCTCGTCGCGGTCACCGGAATCGCGCTGGCGCTCGTGCTGCTCGGCTATGTCAAGCGCCAAAGCTCCAAGGCGCCGCCGCTCGATTCAAAGACGGAAGCTTGCTTTTTCATCGCCGCAATCGTGCTCATCCGGCTGCTGTTCCTGCTGAATCTGCTGACAGAATGGAACAATGTCGTTGCGGCCGCGGCCGATGAGACCGGATACTTCGAAACCGCATTCGACATGCTTCACGGGCGTTTCGCCGGTCCGTGGAGATTCACGGTCGGAACCGGGCTGCTCTACCTGCCGTTCCTGCTGACGACCGGTGCGGAAAGCTTCTACGACATTGCGATTCCGTTCTCGTACTTCTCGGCCTTCGTCCTCGCGCCGGGAGCGCTGGTGCTTGGTTTTGCGATCCTGCGCCGTCTCGGCCTTTCGAATCTGCGCGCCGCGCTCCCGATCGCCTGCTGGGCGGTCTGGCCGTTCGTCCATTTCCATATCGAGAACTGGGATGCGAACTTTTTCCAGTCCTATTTCATGATCCGCGCGATCTCCGGCCAGTGGTGGAACTTCTACAGCGCGCTCATCAACTCCGGCTTCAACGCCATGAGCGACACGCCGGGAGTCTGCGCGATCCTCGGCTGCATCGCGTTCGCGCTGTACATGCCGGCCCGGAAGCGGTCCGTCCTCCTGCTGGGGCTGCTGTACGGTTTCGCCTGTCTGCTCCGGATCAACTATATCCTGCTTGCCCCGGCGCTCGCCTACATCGCATTTCACCGCTTCGAGCCGGAGCTGAAGCGGTGGAAAACGCTCCTGGCGCTGACTGCGCTCGCGGCCGCGGGATTCCTCGCCGTCTTCGGCTTTCAGCTCTGGATCAACTTCCATCAGTTCGGCAGCCCGCTGACCTTCGGCTACATTCTGCATTATCCCGAGGTCGCCGACGGGCTCCGTCCCGCCAACGGCTTCACGCTGCGCACGTTCCTGGCCGGAACGCACACGCGCTTCCTCGCCGGGGCCAACCATGCGCTCTGGGCGCTCGGCATCACCGGGCTCGTGCTGCTCCGGAATGCGAAGCTGCGCACCCTGTTCGCGCTCTGGGCGATTCCGCTGATCTGGTTCTTCTTCGGATACAGTCACACGTTCTGCGACGCGCGCCGCTTTCTCTTTGCCTCGCTTCCGGCCCTGCTCGGCGCATTCGCCGCCATCGAATGCTGGAGCACCTTCTCCCGCCGCGAAGCCGCCGCAGTATGCGTACTCATCCTCCTGACGCTGTTCCTCGTGCCGCCCTTCGGCGTGAAGCTGCCGATGCTGCCGCTGCAGGAGCTCGGCGCGTTCCTCTGCCTGTTCCCGGCAGGCCTGCTGCCGCTCGGGTTCCATTTCCTGCGGACCGGCCGGAAGCAGGGAGCGCTGCTCTGCATCCTTTTCCCGCTCCTTTACCTCGCGGGACACGCCTATCTGCTGGCGGGACTTCTGGCGCTGCTCCTGCTGCGGGCGCTCTGCGACTGGGGGCGTGAAGCATACCGCATTTATGCCTCTCCCGAAGTTTCTTCCGAATAACGCTTGACTTCTCCGCGACAGCGTCTACATTAAGGTGTGCGGCCGGGAGACCGCAGAAGAGTAATATTCAAAAGAAGGAGAAGAGATCATGCCTGAATTCAGCAATCCGTTCCAGGGCAACCGCTGCGACCGGAAACTCAGCCCGTCCGAGGTCGTCCGCGCCGTCCGCTTCAACATCGCGGCCGAATACGAGGCCAACCAGATGTACATGCAGCTCGCCGAATCCACCGACAACGAACTCGTCCAGATGGTCCTCAAGGACATCGCCGACGAAGAGCTCGAGCATGTCGGCGAACTGCTCCGCGTGCTCAAGGAGATCAGCCCGACCGATTTCGACTTCTACAAGGAAGGCGGCGAAGAGGTCGAGGCGATGATGAAGAAGCTCGCCGCGAAAAAGTAGCGTTCCCCACCGGAACGAAGACGAAACGGCCGGAGCGGCGACGCCTCCGGCCGTTTTTTCATCTCAGCGCAAGATCGGCGGCCGGAATGCCGGAAAATTTGCCGGATTGTCCTGAAATCGGAAACACAGCGGTTGCCATATCTGTGTCCGGGAGATATAATATTCCTGTCTGCCGGATATTTTTGACAGATCCGGTTGAAAGAAAGCCCGGTATCCCTGAAGATGCCGGAAGAAGAAAGGAGCGGAGAATTGAGAAAAGCGGGTCACGAATGGAAAAACATGCTGCTGGGCGCGGCATTGGCGCTGGTCGCAGGCTGCTGCGGAGTCGGAACAACTGAAACAGATTGTCAGCCATTGATCCGCATCGGGGTCCTGAGCGATACCCAAAGCTATCCGGATGAAAACAATCACGGGCAACTTTTTTTAAAGGAAGCGCTCGCCAACCTGCATAAGGCGCAGATCGACGTCCTGATTTACGGCGGCGACATCTCCGACAACGGCAATCCCCATGTTTACGCGGATTATCGGGAAATCATGCGCCACGAGTTCGGCAGCACTCCGCCGGAGCAGATTCTGATCATGGGCAACCACGATTACTGGAACGGTCTCCCCGCCGGGGAAGCCCGGAAGAATTTCGCCAGGAACATCGGCCAGGAATCCCCGGATGTGCATAAGGAGATCAAAGGCTTCACCTTTATCGGCCTGAGCCCCGAAGACGGCTCGCTTCACGGCACCTACACGGCCGGGAAATCCGGAAAATTCCTTGCCCCGATTCTGGAGAAGGCGCATCGCGAACAGCCGGGGAAACCGGTTTTCATCGTGACCCATCATCCCCCCAGGAATACGGTTTACGGTGCGGATGACTGGGGCAATTCCGATCTGGTCGAACTCTTCAGGAACTATCCCGAGATTGTAAATTTTTCCGGCCATACCCACTATTCCATCGAAGATGAACGTGCGATCTTTCAGCAGGATTTCACCGCAGTCGCCTCACAGAGCCTCTCTTATGCCGAACTCGAAAGCGGGAAAACGCCCGGTACGGTTCCGGCTTACGGCGGAGACGAAGGGCGGTACCTGATCGTCGACGTGTATCCGGAGCGCATGGAAATCCGCCGCTTCGACAAGAACGGCGAAGAAGTCAAGCCGGAAGCGCGCTGGGTATTGCCGCTCCCGCTTGCCAGAAAAAGCTTCCGGTATACGGCGGAGCGCGCCGCCCGGCGCGGCGCGCCTGAATTTCCGGGCGGCTCCGAGTGCGGAATCTATTTCCCGTCGGTGCCCTTTGACAAGGCGCTGCTGACCTTCGACGCGGCGAAGCACGAGGATTTCGTACACTCCTACGCGCTTGTTCTGGAAAAGCGGAATCCTTCCGGGAACTTTGAACCTGCCGGGGAAATCCTTTTCTTCTCCGACTTCCCCCAGGGGGTCAACCGGATGCTGGCGCGGCCGCTTTTTGAAATTCCCGGGGAGAAACTGGAAGCGAACACCGAATACCGCGCGAAGCTTTACGCGATCGAATCCTTCGGGAAGCGCAGCAGCGTCCCCCTGGAGTGCGGCTTTACCACCCCGGAGAAAAAATCCGGCCGGAACTGACCGCCGAGTAAAACGCGACAGGATGGCGGCCCGCCGCCGGCAAAGAAAACGGCGGGCAAAGTCCATCCGGCACGCCATTGCCGTCATACTCCCCCCGCAATCGCAGAATCAAGCAATTCCGCGTTTTTCCCTCATCGGACCTCGAAGCCGTAGAAACCGGCACCGGCAGGCCCTGCGACGATCAAACAACTTCATGCGCGATTGCCGTTTCCGGTTTGACTTTTCGGTTTCGAGGAACTATGTTAAAATGAAAGTTTACCAGCCGGAAAGGATGTGAAACCGTAGAAACAAACTGAATCTGAACTGAAAAATTAAAATCGTAGAACGGCCCCGCAAGGAAACTAGCAATTTCAATCACGACGGCCGACTGCATGAAGTGTGTCTTCCTTTTAGGCACATTCCGTGTTTGTCGTCGTGTGGGCTTGCTAGTGCCTCTTGCGGGATAATCATTCGGGATGTGCCTTTTCATGTCCCGGAACCGAACGACAAAAAACAAACTGAGGAGACACATGCACATGCAACTGGGATCACTGATTTTCAACTCAAAAGACAAATTCACGTTCCAATGGACCGCCGCTGCCGGCGCGGCCTCTTACCGTTTCAGCCTGATCGATGAACGCGGCAGTGTTGTCAAATCCGGAGTCGTCACGGGGGAAACTCATACGGAAACGATTCATAACCAAGATTTCTGCACATGGCAGGTGGAAGCGCTGGATGCGGCCGGAAACGTCATTGCCTCGGAGCGGAGTCCGGAAATCTGGTTCGGCGGCGAAGGAAAGGAGTGGTACGAAATTTCCGCCCTCTCCCCGAATCTGATCTGCATGGTTATGACTCAGGATTTCCACAATGACTCCGCGCCGTTGAACTACTACCTGGCGCATCCCGACAAGTACACCAGACCCATCGTATCGTTTCGCTGCAGCGATCCGTGGCCGAACCTCGCCCTTGATGACACCCTGCTGCTGATGGACGGAGAACTTTATGTGAAAAACGGCAGCCGGTATGATTTTTACGGCACCCTAATGCAGAGCGAAAACATCTCCCCCCGGATGTCGGCCGATTCTTCCGGATTATTCAGCCTCAACACCACGGTTTACCGCTACTCCGGCGGCAGGGCGGTCAGACTGTTCACATTGCCCAGCTCCGGCGGCTGGCCCGAAATCTATTTCCTGAATTCGCAAATTGCCGTCACCGATTCCGGCGTCTGGCGGATTGCGGGGACCGAACCGGAACTGGCCGGAACATTCGATTTCCCCCTCCCCGATGCAGGCGAGCTGACGATTTCGGGGAAATATGCCGTTTCCTACGGGTATGAAGGAGACAGCATGATCTCTTACCGGATCGACTCCCGGGGGAATGTCAGCCGCCTGCCGGATGTTCCCCTTTCGCTTCCGTCCGGTTACCAGGCGTCCGAAATCGACCTGCAGGGGAACCGGGTTGCGCTGCTGGCTTCGGATCAGGAAGGCGGCAACCGCCTTTCCGTCTACGAAATCTCCGGCGACATGTGGAAGCTGATCCACGAGCAGGCGATCAGCGGTTTCGACCTGACATTGTTCTGGAAGGACAACTCCACGGTCATGCTACGCGACCAGGCCGAAGACCGCCTGAGCTCCATCAGGCTGCCGGCGGATTCCGGGGCGGCTCCGATGGAGCCGGACAACATCGACGGACTCGCTGCGCAGGTCAAACAGTATTCCGTCACCGTGAAATGGAACAAATCGTCCATCCGGAATTGTACATACGAGCTTCTGGTCGACGGCCTGGGAAGCGTGGTGACGAAGTCGAACAAGTTCACCTTCAAGAACGTTCCGGTCGGCAGGTACTCCGGCAGCGTCCGCGTGATCGCTCCGGACGGAAACGCCGGCGAATGGAGCGAATCGTACACGGTCTCCGTGGCCGACGTGACAGCTCCGAAGCTGGGGAAAGTGACGGCGGCAGTCAACGGCTACACCGGCGTAATCTCGTGGAACGGCTCCGACAATGTCGGCGTCGAATACTATGAAGTGCGCTGCGCCGGTCAGGTCAAAACCGCAACCGGAACCTCCGTGGAGTTCGACCATCTCGCTGTCGGCAAATATCATGCGGAAGTAACCGCCTTCGATGCGGCCGGCAATGCAAGTAAGACCGGCAAGGTGAAAATCACGGTCAGGGATGCCACTCCGCCGGAACGGGTGACCGGCCTTGCCGTTCCGGTCGTGGACGGCAAATACAAGGCGACGCTCTTCTGGGACACCGGCGTGGACAACTCCGGCAAAGTGGCGAACTACGAAATCCTGCTCGACAACGGAAAAATCCTGAAATCGGGCAAGACCACATTGAACGTCAGCAACCTTTCGGTCGGTGAACACACCTATAAAGTCCGCGCCGTCGACAAGGACAAGAATGTCGGCGAGTGGAGCGAAGTTCAGACCTTCACCGTCAGGGACATGACCGCACCGACCTCGGTGAAGGCCAGAGCGACGGTCAACGGTTACACCGTGAGCTTCGCGCTCTCCGGCAAGGACAACTCCGGCAGTATCGCCGGATACGTGGTTACCTGCGGCGACAAAAAGACTCAAACCACGACCTCCACCGCCGTTCTGAGCGATTTCGGAGTCGGCAAGCAGACCGCCTATGTCGTTGCCTACGATGCGGAAGGAAACGCAAGCAGGGAAACCAAGGTCAGCTTCACGGTCAGGGATGCCACTCCGCCGGAACGGGTGACCGGCCTTGCCGTTCCGGTCGTGGACGGCAAATACAAGGCGACGCTCTCCTGGGACACCGGCGTGGACAACTCCGGCAAAGTGGCGAACTACGAAATCCTGCTCGACAACGGAAAAATCCTGAAATCGGGCAAGACCACATTGAACGTCAGCAACCTTTCGGTCGGTGAACACACCTATAAAGTCCGCGCCGTCGACAAGGACAAGAATGTCGGCGAGTGGAGCGAAGTTCAGACCTTCACCGTCAGGGACATGACCGCACCGGGAAATGTCTCCGTCAAGGCGAAGGTCGAAGAAAACAGCCTGCTCCTGAGCTGGAAGACGCCGAAAGACAACGTCGGCGTGACCGGTTATATTCTGAAACACGGCGCCAATCTCGAACACTCCGAGTTCCTGGCGGCAGATAAACTGGCCTTCCGGATTGACGGAATCGCCAAAGGGTCTTACCAGTATCAACTCATTGCCGTGGATGCGGAAGGCAACGAAAGCAAGCCCAAAAACGGAAAGGCAACGATCAAAACGGACCTTCCGACGGCGGAACTCAATCAGGAGCTCCCGGATGTGGCACAGCTTGCCGGGTTCGATTCCGGCGTACAGGCGATAGCGGGACTCGTGGATGATCCGCTGGCGTTCTGCCGCGCGCTCAGGCTTGACGCGGAACTGAAGCTCTCCGCTGCCGAACTGCTCGACCGTGCAGAGACCGGCAGACGGCCGGCGCCGCTATTCACCGCAGCCTCCTGATCGTAACCGCTCCGGCCCGGCGGCCCCGTCAATGCAGCCGGTCCGGGCAGAGCGGAACAGGCGGCAGGCGCCTCAATAACCGACCCTGCTGCCGATGCCGGATTCAAGCCCTGCGGGCGATACGCGGTAACTGAGTTTAAAGTCATCGCCGTCTTTCCGGTATTCATACGGCCTGCCGGTCACGGGATCGGCCGGAAGAACCGGCAATATTCCGGGAACAAGCGCGTCGAGATGCTCCGGATACGCCCCGTGCAAAGAACGGTAAAGCTTCAGGGCGACCGCCGTCCGGAACAAGCCGTTGCGGTGTTTCTCCTTCCGGAGCGCACGCACGAACTCCCCGACATACCCGCCGCCGTCATATTCGAGCTTCGCCGAATTCCGGAGAAGCCCGATCTGCGGCTGGGCCTCCGCCCGCTCCCGCACCATTCCGGAAAGATCCGAAATATAGAAGATGCGCAGGAGGCGGGGGACTTTCTGGTCCGAAAACATATATTTCATCTCTTCCGGCCGTTCCAACGCCCTCTTCAGATAATCGGCCGTGAGTTCCAAATCATCCGGCACGGAATAATCCGTATTGAAGTAATCAAGAAACTCACGGTAATCATCGGCATGCTCCGGCCCGTCCGGCCCGAGGGAGACGATGGAATCCGCCAGTATGGAATCGACGGCAATGCAGACCAGCCCGTTGATCGTGGTGGGGGGGCCGGCCGCCGCCGCCTTCGATATGTTCAACCCCAGCTTCAGAACCGGCAGTATTTGTTCGTGTTCCCCATAATAGTGGTGAATGGCGGCAATGCCGCATAGCTTGCGCATGAGACTGCGGACCCGGTTCAATTCAGACAGATGCGCAATGTTGTCGAACTCCCCGCTGTAAAACGCCGGGTATTTTCCGAGCTCCGCAACGGCGGCGAGGAATTCCGCCGCTTCCGGGGTGCGGATTGCGGCCAGGGCGAACGCCTTGTCCTCTTCCGAAATACCGTTTTTGTCCGGGTTCGTCCAGGAATAAACCGACTCCAGCGGAATTTCAGGACGGGGCCGCTCCGGATCGTCGTACCTGATCCAATCGGCAGAGGCCCGGCCGAGCTTCCTCCAGGCCGCGGCGCCCTCTTCATCCTGCGGCGGAGCGAATGAAAGTTTTCGGCCGGACTTCTCCGCCAGAGCAAGGGCGTTCCAGGCCCGGACCACGGTCATACCGTATGCAGCGCCGAAGACCAGCAGAGAAACCGCAATCATGACACCGTAATCGGTCAACGCGCGCCGTATGGAGTTTTTCGCACCGCGTCCGGAGAGCAGGACACACCAGAGCGCAAGTGCCGGAATCGCCGGAATGAATCCGCTCCAATAAGGAATGTACATGTAATCCAGCCGGGAAGACGGCAGCATCAGAAACAGGGCCGCGGAAATACCGGCCATCAGGGGCCCGGTGAACAAGAACAGGATCACCCCGGCCGGAATGGAGACGGCAGTCGTTTTACCGATTCTCCGGCCGGCGACTCCGGCCAGACAACCGTAAAGCCCGGCCACAAAAAACACACTCAGGGTGACCGCCCGGATGACGATCCGCGCCTTATCCGAATAAACCCTGCCGGAAGTTCCGAACTGGAGTATCCGGCCTTCCACGTTCACCGTAAAGGGCATCTCCGAATAATCGACACAGAAACCTCCGATCAGGCAGGAGAAAACAAGCAGCGGCAGAAACAGCGCAAGAAACCTGCCGGTTTTTCCGTACCTTTCCCCGCGAGAGAAAAACAAGCCGCAGACAAGCATGGCAACCGCCAGCGCCGGCAGCAGCAGATTCACCTGGCGGCCCCGCTCGCAGTTCCAGGCGACTCCGACTGCGGTAAGGAGGACGGTCAGCCCGGCCGCCGCCGGGTAACAGTTGCACTTCCAGATGTCGAGCATGTCCCTGAAACTTTTCATGACCTGGCTTTCTCCGTAATGTTTCCGAACTCCGTTCCCCGGTTAAAATATGTCGGCGGAATGAAAAAAACAAGCCGCAGAGGGAACGTGCGCCGCTTTTTTTGAAAAATACGCCGGAACCTGAAGGCAGCTTCCCGGATACCGTGCGTTTTACCGCTTCCGCATCCGGGTCAGCATCCGATTCAGCGCATTCGTGAACCGTTCGCGTTCCTTCGCTGAAAACGGCGGTGCGCCGCCGGTGACCTCACCCGTGATCCGCAGCTCGGCCAGCAGTTCGCGCATGGCCAGCGCATTGCCGATTCCCGCCGCAGTATAAGGCTCTCCACGCGGATTCAGCGCCTCCGCCCCGCCTGCCAGCACGCGCGACGCCAGCGGAATGTCGGCCGTAATCACCAGGTCGCCGGGCTCCAGCTCCTCGACGATCCGGTCGTCTGCGCCGTCGAACGCATCCCCCGCGCCGATGCCGCGGACACAGGCGGATTCCGGCAGGCGCGGCATGCGCGCGGCAACGAAAACACACGGCAGCTTCTCCCGCTCCGCGACCCGAATCAGAATCTCCCGGATCGCGCGCGGGACCGCGTCCGCATCAACCAGTACCTTCATGAACTCCCCTCCGGCTCCGGCGATAAAAAAAGAGCGGCCGGACGGCCGCCCTTTTTCGAAATACCGGAGTTTTACAGCTCCAGCTTTTTCCCGCCCTTCTTCTTTTCGATACGGTACTGCGTGTAGAACGGGTTGCCCCACCCCACCAGCCTGCCGTCCTCGAAAACAAGCGGCATGCACTCATCCTCGGTTGTCAGGCCGTCCATCCAGACCGTCTGGATGAAATAGTACCAGACATCCGGCGTGGAAAACAGCTCGTCCGACACGGGGTCGCCCATCACGCCGAGCACTTCGCTCTTGGTCATGCCGACCCGGAGCCGCTTCGAGTTCTCGATGTTGCGCGCCGCCTCATTCCAAGGCATCGAAGAGCAGCCGGCAAACGCGCCGGACAGCAGAAGCGCCGCCGCGCACACCAGGACGGTTCTACGGAAAACAGCCATGCGAAACTCCGTTTCTGCGGTCAGTCCATCGGGGAGAATTCACTCTTGCCCGCACCGCACTCCGGGCAGACCCATTCGTCCGGAAGTTTGTCGAACGGGGTGCCGGCCGGAACTCCGTTGTCCGGATCGCCGACCGCCGGGTCATAGACATAACCGCAAACATCGCACACATACTTTTTCATGTTCATACCTCCTCTTTTACTCGGATTTCTTCTCTTTATTTCACCCGCTCCAACAGGAGCCGGCCCAATTTTTCACCGTTTTCGAACATCCGCTTCATATCCTCGGCAGTCGGCATGTATTTGACCTGAAACAGCTCGCACGGCTGCTCGGCGCCCATCGCGGTCAGCTCGGCGGCGATCTGCTTGCCGCCCTCCCCGCTCCAGCCGTAAGAACCGAAGGCGAAGCCGATCTTGTTCTTCGGGCGCAGTCCCTTCACATAACAGAGGATGTCCGCCATGTCCGGGAACACCTGATTGTTCATGGTCGGCGCGCCGAACGCCATGAGCCCGCAGTTCGCAACCTCGGTCATGACCGCGCTGCGGTCGTTCACATGCAGGTCCATAACCTTGACCTCGACGCCGGCGGAGCGGATGCCGTCGGCCAGCGCTTCGGCGAGCCGTTCGGTCGAATGCCACATCGTCGAAAAAGCGACCACCGCGCGCGGCTTCGGCAGCTGCATCGCACAATCGCGGTAGAGGTCGAGAATCCACCTGATATCCTCCGGACGGCGCCAGATCGGGCCGTGGTCCGGCGCGATCATCTGAATGTCGAGATTCAGCCCCGGCAGCGCGTCGAGCAGCTCGATCACTTTCGGAGCCAAATGGTTCAGAATGTTCGCAAAATATTTGCGTCCCTCGTATTCGAGGATGAACGGCGCGTATTCGTCCGCAAAACGCCGGCTGCCGGCCAGGTGCATCCCGAAAGCGTCCTGCGAGAACAGAATCTTCTCGGAGTCGAGATAGGTCACCATGCTGTCCGGCCAGTGCAGCATCTTCGTTTCGACGAACGCGATGTTTCCCTTGCCGATGCTGATCGCCTCACCGGTCTTGACCGGGGTAATGCCGAGATCGCCGTAGTAGGCGGTCAGCGTCTTCTGCCCGACGGGGGAAGCGAACACCTTCTCGGGTTTGATCGCCTCGATCGTCGCCGGCAGCCCGCCGGAGTGGTCCGGCTCGGCGTGGTTCGAAACGATATAGTCGATTTTCGTAACATCGCCGATCACGGAGCGAATCCGCGCCAGCAGCTCGCCGACGAACGGCCCCTTGACCGAGTCGATCAGCGTGATCTTCTCATCGAGCACGAGAAACGCGTTGTAGGTCGACCCGCGGCCCGTCTCATAGCCGTGAAAATTACGGATGCTCCAGTCGATCGCGCCGACCCAGTAGACGTTCTCGGTTACTTTTACTGCTTTGAAATACTCTTCCATGCTTCACAATCCCGCTATTGAACTGTTTTCTTCTGCATAAAATATAACGCCGGAAACAGCCGTGTCCAGCTCTTTCCGGCGCAATTTCCTGAAAAAAGCCCGATTATTTCTTCCAGAGGCCGTGAATGTTGCAGTATTCGCGGGCGACAAGGCCCGGCTGGTTCGGCACGTAGAACGACGCCTGCGGCTTGTCGCCGGGCTTCAGGTAGTAACGGTTCAGGTAGTTGCCGTTTTCGACCTCGATCCACTCGATGTAGTGCTTTTCCTCCATCGGGTGCGGAATTTCGCCGACTTTGACCAGAATGCCGTCATTCTGCTCTTCGATCACGGGAATGTGCTTCTCCTTCGAAGCGTCCACGGTACCGGCCTCGAGCACTTCCATCTCGGCGCCGCAATGGAGCGGCAGCGCGCCGTTGCCGGCGTCGAGCACCTGAATGACCATTCCGCAGAGCCTGCACTTCAGAAACTGTTTCTTTTCGAGCTGCATTTTCTCTTCCTCCTCTTCAAGCCTTCTGTTTTCTGCATTTCTGGCATTTGCCGCTCAGTTCCAGATAGAACGAGTCGCAATCCAGCTCTTCCATAACGGACCGTATTTCACGGTTGATTCCCGAAAACACGGCGGGGGAGACGTCACTGACCGCGCCGCAGACCGTGCAGCGCATGTGATGATGCTCCGATATATCGCCGTCGAATCTCTTCTGCTTGCCGGCAGTCTCCAGCTTCCGCACGATCCCGGCCTGAGACATCTGCTCCAGATTCCGGTAGACGGTCCCGAGGCTGATGGTCGGAAGCTTGACGCGCAGCGCCGCATACAGTTCATCGGCGGTCGGATGGGTTTTGACGGAACGCAACTCCTTCAGGATCGCCTCCCGCTGGGCTGTTCGATTCATGGCCGCTCTCCTCCTGCCAATATTTGATAATCATTCCTTCTTTTCATACTATACACGGGCTCCCGTCCCGATGCAAGCATTTTTTTGGAAAAATACCCGATTTTTCGAGTTGAAACCCGCCGCCCCGCCGCTATATTAGCTTCATCATGCGATTGTACAACACAGCGAATATGGAAAAGGAGGATGCCGATGATCAGCAAAGAGGAGCTCAGGCCGCTTGAACTGGAACTCAATTCGCCCGACCGCGCGATCCGGAAAAACGCACTTGCCGAAATCGCCGAACTGTGCCGCAACCGCCAGCTGCCGTCCGAACCGGCCGGCACGCTGCACAACATGCACTGTCACACCTGTTACAGCTACAACGGCTACAACTATACGCCGGCGTATATCGCCTACCTCGCGAAGAAGTCCGGCTGGCTGGCGGCCGGGATCATCGACTTCGACGTGCTCGACGCCGTCGAGGAGTTCCGCGAAAGCGCCGAGGAACTCGACATCAACTACTCCTGCGGAATCGAAACGCGCGTGTTTTTCAAGGAGCTGGCCGACGTATCGATCAACTCTCCCGGAGAACCCGGCATCGCCTACCATCTCGGGCTCGGCTTCGACACCGGAGAAATTCCGCCCTGCGCCCGCGAGTTCGCGCACACGATGCGCGCGCAGGCGGCCGCGCGCATCAAAAAAATCATCGGCCTTGTGAACGATAAACTCGACCCGGTCCGGCTCGACTTCGAAAAGGACGTCACCGCACTGACCCCGGCCGGAAATGCGACCGAACGCCATCTCTGTCAGGCCTACCGCGAAAAAGCCGAAGCGCTTTTCACCCGTCGGGAGACGCTGGCCGAATTCTGGAGCGCCAAGCTCGGCATTCCGGCCGCCGAGGCCGTCAAGCTCATCGACAACCCGGTCAAGCTCGAAGCGAAGATCCGTTCCGCGACCATGAAAAAGGGCGGAGTCGGCTACATCGCGCCGACGCCGCAATCCTTCCCGCCGCTCGAAGCCTTCAACAGCTTCATTCTCGAATGCGGCGCGATCCCGACCATCGCGTGGCTCAACGGGCTCTCCGGCGGAGAGGCCGACGTCGACCGGTTGCTCGACCTGCATATCGGCAAGGGCGCGGCGATGCTGAACATCATCCCCGACCGCAACTGCTATCCGGACAACCCGGCCCGTACCGCCCGCCACCTCGCCGAGCTCGACCGCGTGGTGGCTGCCTGCGTCGAACGCGACCTGCCGGTCGTCATCGGCACGGAAATGAATGCGCCGGGCCTCAAGCTCGTCGACGACATCAACTGCGAAGGGCTGCGCAAGCACGCCGAAACCTTCATCGCCGGCGCGCGGATTCTCGCCGGTCATACGCTGTTTTCGAAGCTCAGCCGCGGCTACCTGAGCGACTGGGCCAAACGCGAGCTGCCCGGCCGCAGGGAGCGGAACGCCTTTTATGCGCGCCTCGGCGAATGCCTGACGCCGTCCCGCTTCGAGACGGTGCGGGAGTGGCCCGAAAGCGCCGAAAAGGTGAAATCCATGATCGATTCCATCGAACCGACCGCCTGATTCCCGTAACTCGTTCATTGGCCGGAAGCTGTCGGCTTCCGGCCGTTTCCCGCGCCTTTTCTGAGGCGCATTGTCCCGATTTTGTCAAGTCTTTTTTCGAACTTTTTTTCATGAAAAGATCGCGATTCCGATTTGAATTATTGACGTACCGCGGCTAAATTGATCAGTGTTGCGCCTCAAGCGAAAGAGGCGGGTTGTTAATAAGTTGTTGATGAGTTGTCAATGGTGTTGAATCGTGGAATTTCCGCTCAAAAACGGCGGATTTTCCACCCGGCGCAGAGGGAGGCGCGGATTCGGTTCGCAACTGCCTTGCAATGAATCGGCATGGTACGGGAAAGAGGTCAATCGGCCGCAGGGCAGTTTGAGTCCATTTTAAAAGCAGTCGCGCATGCATCCCTGAAAGCGGATGTTTTTGAAATGGGCTTAAAGCAAAAAAACAGGTATATTGGAGTTATGGATTCGCAAGAGAGCCGCGTGGCGAAAATCTGGTCTGTCGCCGCGGATCGTCTGATGGAGCAGAACAAGCATCTGTACCGTCAGTGGTTCCGGAAGATCACCCCCCTCGCCGTAGAGGGAGCGACACTGAAACTCGGTGTTTCGGACGATTTTTTCGCGAGCATCATCGAAGATCAGTACGACGACCTGATTCTTGAGGCGCTCGCCGGAATCGGGGGAGTCAGCTACAGCTATGAACTCGAACCCGGCCATGAACCCGTTCTCGAAGAAAACATCCGCCCGGCCGCAGAAAACGAAAAGGCGCAGGCCGCGGCCGAACCGGTCCGGCCGCGGAGTGCGGAACATAAAAACACATCCGCCCCGATCAGCCTCGAGGAACACACCTTCGAGAATTTCGTGGTCGGCGCCGAAAACCGTTTCGGCTATGCGGCGGCGCGCGCCGTTGCCGAAGCGCCGGGCAAGGTCTACAACCCGCTGTTCCTCTACGGTGTCAGCGGAGTCGGCAAGACCCATCTGCTGCACGCGATCGCCTCGACGGTGCGCCGGAACTCCGACAGGATGGTCGTGCGTTCGACCACCTGCGACGAACTGCTGAACGATTTCTACTACAATCTGCTCGACAAGAAGAATCTGAACACCTTCCGCTCGAATCTGCGCAATGTCGACGTGCTGCTGATCGACGACGTCCAGATGCTCTCCGGAAAGACGCAGATGCAGGTCGAATTCTTCAACGTCTTCAACATGCTCTACAACCAGCACAAGCAGATCGTGCTGACTTCTGACCGGCAGCCGTGCGAGATCGCCGATCTCGACAAGCGGCTCGAAACCCGCTTTGAGCAGGGCATGACCGCCGAGGTCTGTCCGCCCGAATACGAAGCGCGGCTGTCGATCCTGCGCATGATGCGCAGCGAGACGCTCGTACAGAGCATCCTCGACGATTCGCTGCTGGAGTTTCTCGCGGCCAACATCGCCTCGAATGTGCGGCGGCTGCGCGGCGCGTTCATCCGCCTCGCCTCCTACGCATCGTTCAGCGGCAAAGGCAAGCTTGAGATCAGCCAGGCCGAAGAGCTGCTGCAGAGCCAGCTCGCCCAGGAGAGCTCGGCCCGCGATATTTCGATCGAGTCGATCCAGCGTACGGTCGCTTCCCATTTCGGCGTCACGATGACCGACATCCTGAGCGAGAAGCGCAATCGCGGCATTGCCGAACCGCGCATGATCGCCATGTTTCTATGCCGCGAGCTGACCAAAAGCTCGTCGAACGAAGTAGGCTCCGCCTTCGGCCGGAACCACGCGACGGTGCTCCATGCGGAGAAGAAGGTGCCGCAGCTCTGCGAAGCCAATGAAGGCGTGCGCCGGGCGATCTCCCAGATCAAGCGCCAGCTGCAGCGCGGCTGAGCGGCATCCCCCCTCCCGGCGGCAGAATTGCCCGTCGATGCAAAAACCGGCCGTTCCCCTCCCGGAGAACGGCCGGCTGTCGTATCAATCCGGCTTACTGATAACGGATCACCACCGCATTGGGCACGCCGAAGGAATTTCCCTGCTTTCCGTCATGGGCGGGAATCTCAACGGTTCCCGCCGGAAACTGCTTCGAATAAATCGAATCCGTAAATCTGGCGGAACCGGCGCTCCACACGGTCTTTCCCTCCTCTTTTCTCCACCCCTCCGGAATGGCGGGAGTGCCGCGGTCCTGAACCAGAAGATAAAGCTTCGCCGGCTTCTTCAATACGAAGGAGTAGCCCGCGCCGGGCCGGTTCGAGGCGCCGCGCGGAACGGAGATCAGCGGCAGATCCTTCAGAAAAGCCGGAAATTCGCCGAAAACGAAATTTCCTCCGACGACCCGCATCCGGTTTTTGGGCAGCATCCGGCTTTCCGTCGCCGGGGAAGCGAGCGCGTCCCTGTCCGAATCGGTGATCACCAGCGCGTTGGGAATGCCGAAGTTGCCGCCCTGCCTGCCGTCATGGGCCGGCACCTCCACCTTCCCCGGCGCATCAAGCTGCTTCAGGTAGACGGAATCCGTAAAATTGTCTCCCCAGCAAACGGTGGCGGGAAGCCTGGTCCACCCCTCCGGAACGGCGGGGGTGCCGCGATTCTGGACCAGCAGATAAATCCTGGCCGGGCGGTCGACCGAAACCGAATAAGCGGCTCCCGGCTGGCCGGCCGCACCGCGGGGAACGGAGACAAACGTCTCCCCCGCCAGATCCGCCGGCAGAGCGGTAATCGGGAATCCGGCGTTGACGACCCGGTTTTTCCCGTAGATTTTGAATTTGCTCACCTTCGCGTTGCCGGTCAGGTCCGAAACCTGAACCTCAGCAGCGCCCGCAGCCAGGATTGCCGCGGCAATTCCGAGAATTCCGATCACTTTCATATCGATGTCTCCATGGGGTTGTTGACAGGAGTGGATTCCCTGCATCCACGCTCCTTCAATATACGTGATCATGGAGAAAAAATCAAATCCTGTCTTTCGAGGCGCCGGCGATGCACGAGCGTTTTCGACTCTCCCCGCGACAGGGTCCACTCCGGGCCGACCATCTCCACTTCAAAGTACTTCCGGCAGTAATAGATGCTGAACGGCGCCTCCCCCGCCGGCCGCGGCAGCACCGGCTGCTCCGGAGAAAGCGTGTGCCATGCGGTGACACCGCCCAGCCGGCAGCCGATCCCCCCGGCCGGGGACGAAATGAACGCTTTGGCCCTCTCCCGCCGGGCGGCAAGCTTTATCCGCCCCGTCTCCCGGCCGGGCCTGAAGGATTCACCGCCCCGGATCTCCGGCACGGCTCCGTCGCGTCCGTCGGGAATCATCACCTCTCCGCCGTTCCGGAACTGGATGATCTCCCTGATCGCCCAGCGCTGCGGCCGGTCGGAAACATTGATCATGGTATCCTGAAAAATAATCTCCGGCTCGCTTTCCGCCAGCATGACGAGCCGCTCGAAGCGTATGCCGTAGTGAGGAGAGTCCGGCATGCGCAGCAGCAGTCCCTTTCCTCGAAATTCATGGGTGCCGGGAAGCTGGTCCGGTTCCGGATGCGGCGGCCACAAGCCTTTCGGCCATGCGCTCTGCGGCGCCGGAAGAAGCTTGGAGCCGCCGTAGTTGCGCCAGCCGGCGAAGACCTCTTCCATGCTGTTCCAGAGCAGATTCTCACCGTCCGGCTTCAGCCGCAACGAGAGAATCCGATTGAAACGCGGCACGGCGATCAGCTCCACCAGGCCGTTGTCCATCACAAACGCGGGGTGGCCGGCGTAATCCGACAGCGTGATCTCGGTCCCGGAACCCGGGACTCCCGCCGCAGGCAGCAAGGTCAGCCCGCATATCGCAAGGATTACCGCTTTGAACGGTCAGGCACTCATCCTTCCATTCACTCCGGTTCGCGCCGGGGAGAGTGCAGCGCAGGAAGAGACGCCACTCATCCGCCAGCGGAGCCCCGTCGGCAAGCAGCTCCGCACGCTGGCGGACCGAACCGTCCGGACGGAACTCGTAGTCCCGGACGAACCAGATCGGCGCCGCATTGGCCCGCCACAACGAGTATGAGCGCAACCTGCCGGCGAATCGCAGCGGCAGCGAACCGTCGCGGCTGCGGACAAGGCACTCCGTCTCCGTGTCCAGCTCGGCGAAGTCCGGCCGGCAGGCCGGCCGCGACTGCCGGCCGAAACCACGGTCGGTCCCCCAGCGGCAATCCCGGATCAGCGGCGAACCGCCCGGAGAACGCCACTCGCGGATGCCGCCGCCCGCACGGCGGTTCAAACAGAACGACCGCGCAGGCCCAGTCGTCCCGGCCGCCGAAATGGTCCAGCCTCCGCAGATCGGCCGCGCCGTACCGCACAGGGTCCGGAAAGTTCAACTCCAGCGTCCCGGCCCCGTTCCAGGCGGCGATCCGCGCATCGCGCAACGCGGGCGGAACCAGAGCCCCCCGCCAGACCGTGTTCGTGCCCGGGTGCCGGTAGCCCGGCTGGATGTTTCAGCGTGAAACGGATTCTCTCATTCATGATCAGTCACTCCTTTCCGGATTTTCAATAGCACGGAACCTGATTTTCCGAGTCCGGCCTGACGGCTCCGGCCCCGGGGACACTGCCGTCGTCCGGCAGGAATTCCCGCAGCGCCGCCGCATAATCCTCGAGGGCGGCCGTACCGTGGGCGGAGAAGTATTCGCCGTCCATGTAGACGGCAAACGAGGTGATGTTCCGGATTCCGGCGCCCGCGTACGCATCCAGATCGCGCCGCAGCAGCTCCGGGCGGACGAACGGCCGCCGCGCCGGTTTCCGGTAGCCGCTGAACAGCGACGAATCCAGCCAGTATTCGAGGATGTGGGTATTCCGCATCCCGAAGAAAGCGCCCAGCTCCCGGAAAGCATTGAAAAACCTCCGGTTCACCGCGCACGCCGGATCGTTCAGCGCGTGATGATAGCAGCGGACGTACGGGGCGAATTCGAGAAACACATTTTCGCGCGGCTCGACCCGTTCCGGCACCTCATAGCACCCGAGGTACGCCAGGCAGGCGACCTCGGCCAGCGGGTCGACGCGCCGGATTCCGTCGGCAATCGCGTTGACGCCCAGCAGATTCAGTTCCGACGCAGTGTACTTCGAGCACTCCCGGCAGTGGCAGTATGCGTCCTCCCGGTCGGCGCCCCAGAAGTAATAGCGGTGCGTCGTCGAACGCAGCTTTTCCGCCAGGCGGCCGGCGTTGGCGGCCAGAATCGCGGGAACGTCCGGATTCGTGACGCACCAGTTCGCCGTCGCGCTCCGGCTCTCCTCCCTGAAACTGAGCGCAAAATATTCCGGGCGGCTTTCAAACAGGGAGACAGGCAGCAGCGACGCCGCAGCGTGAACTTCGTATTCACACTCGATTCCGGCAGAACGGAAATCGCGGCGGAACTCCTCCGACGCCGTCGCGCCGAGCTGCCGGAGCACATCATGGTTCGCGCCGCCGCCGGAATGAACCCCCAGCGTATTCAACCGCAGCTCCGCCAGCCCGGATTTCCAGTCCACGCCGGAAAAATCCGGCGGGGTCAGCACGATGCCTCTTTTATTCATGATAATCCTTTCCCGGTTGTTGACGTTTGTTCTCTATCGGTATATTATATACAACAACACGCTCCGCGGGAATGGAATATTTGGAAAAAAGATGAGCATTTTGCGCAAAATCGAACAATTCAACGAACTCTGCGTGGTCTGTTTTCCATTCGAAGGAGATGAACGGCTCTATATGCCGCTTTGCGGCATGACCTACTGCCGGCCGAATTACGCCTTGGGGCGGCGCGCTTCGCGCGAATGCGTGCTGGAATATATCGTGAGCGGGCGCGGCGAATTCACCACCGAGCGCTGCCGCTGCTTCCCGGCACAGGGAGACATCTACATCGCGCACCGCGGATCGACCTACAGCTACCGGACCGATCCCGATGACTGCTGGGTGAAAATCTGGTTCAATATCCAGGGAACGCTGATCGACGACCTGCTCCGCCTTTACCGCCTCGAGCATGTCGAATACATCCCCAACTCCGGGCAGGAGGAGCTTTTCCGCGGCTGTCTCGAACAGATGCAGGGCAATACCGGCAGCGCCCACGAAACGGCGACGCTGGTCGCCCACAAGCTCGTTTACGGAATCGCCCGGCAGCTTTATTCGGATGCCCCGGCCTGCCGGAATCCGATCGCCGCCGAGCTGAAGAGCTGGATCGAGCGAAACGCCGTCCGTACGCTCTCGCTGCCCGAACTCTCCCGGAAATTCGGCTATTCCCCTTCCCAGCTGATCCGCATCTTCCAGCGGGAGTACGGGGAGACGCCCTATCAGTATTTCCTGAAAAAGAAGCTCGAACTGGCGGCGGTCATGCTCCGAAATACCGGGAAATCCGTCAAGGAGATCGCCTTCACCCTCGAATTCTCAGACGCCTATTATTTTTCGAACATCTTCAAACGCCATTACGGAATTTCGCCCCGCGATTTCCGGCAGCTGTAGCATTCCCTTCCGCATTCCGGCATCCCGAACGGAATTCCGGTTATGCCCCGGCAGACGGCGGCCCGGTAAACAGAAAAACCCCGGCCATCGGGGCCGGGGCGGATACAACATCGCTGAGAGCAGGATATCTGCCCACACTTGAATCAAACTACCGATGAAACAACTCTCCGGGAGTCAGAGGACGGCTTTGGGATTCCCCGGGTTCGAAAACAAGAATCGACGGGGCAATCAAACGCCCGATTTTCCCTGCCGCGTAAACTGAAATCGGATGATACCCCGGTTTCAGCTGAATTTTTCCAATCGCCGTGAATTCCTGTCCCCGCTTTTCGAACACGATTTTAGCCAGCTCCTTACCGTCAACCAGAAGAAGAATCGAATAATCTCCCCTGGTCGGTCCGACGATCGAAAACTTCCACTCTCCGGACTTCTTGACGGCAAGGAGTCCGGACCACTTCAGCATGAGATTGCGGGCAGACTGCATTGGCGCCAATTCTTCAGAATCGGCCAGTGCTTTCACGGACCAGCCATTGCCGTTATCCACAATGCTTCCGACTGCGGGAGTCTGGGGCCGGGTTCCCCACCGGTAGTTTTTAGGGAGCTGCCATACCTCAAGCAAAGCTCCGCTTTTGACCTTGACGGTCTCCTTCTCTTCGCCCGCGGCCCCGAAAGCGACAAACAAAACGGCAAGCATGACAAAAATCGGATTTCGTTTCATCATTCGGACTTTCCTTTCACTTTTCGAATCTTTCGCAACCGGCGGACAACTGACCCGGACCTTGCATCACTCAGGGAATCTGCATTTGCAGCCCGTCAGCAACTCCTGCCGCATATTCGAGTTACAACATGCTAGAACGTCTCAGGTTCTTCGATTTCATCCAGCTCATAATAAGCTTTCGGCTCATTCGCGGCCGGCGACGCAGAAACAGCTTTCGGAGCGGATGCCGCAGAACTTCTCACCGGTTCACGACCGGCGCTTTTTCGGGACACCGTCTTCTCC
The DNA here is from genome assembly GCF_009695545.1 of Victivallis lenta. Taxonomy (NCBI): domain Bacteria; kingdom Pseudomonadati; phylum Lentisphaerota; class Lentisphaeria; order Victivallales; family Victivallaceae; genus Victivallis; species Victivallis lenta. The sequence goes on from NZ_VUNS01000015.1 coordinate 99,465, forward strand.
GATTTATCCACAGCCATATTTTCAAGCGCGACATCCGGCACGGAGATTGAATTCTCCTGACCGGCGGTCTGGATTGACGGCTGGTCCGCATCCGGCACTCGGGGCTCATTCTCCAGAATAACGACAGCTTCCCAAGTCTCCGTTCTGACCTGGGATTTAAAACCCACCGTGGAATCACAGCCGGTTAAGACCGACAGTATGCCGTATGCGGCACATATCAAGCCGAAGGTTTTCAGCAGAAACATACATTTCCCTCATTAGATGAAGTGTTCCATGTCATATAATATATCTCAATCATAATAATATTTCAACAAGTAAAATTATTTTATTAAAACAATCAATGACTTAACAAAGAACAACAAAAAAAGACGAAGGGAAAGATATGCCGCGCAGAAAATCAGATCCTGCAAATATCTTGCCGCCGGAAAGCCGGACCGGTTGAATCCGGCGGCAGGGATAACGGCAGAAGCCGGAGCAGAAGCCGCCTCCCGCCGGTCCGCTCCGATGCGCCACGTCAGCGCATCATCAGCGCAAACACTCCCCAGCCGAGATATTCGCGCGTATAGGTGACGTAGCGTCCGGGTTCCGAAGTCAGCAGCTCCCTGACTTCGGCCGCCAGGTCGTCGCCGGGATTCGCGGCGAGCCACCGGCGCATGGTGAGCCACTTGGCCGCCTCGTACCGGTCCCACCCCTCCTGATCCGCCAGCACCATCTCCACGACGTCGCAGCCGAGGCCGCCGAAGGACGCGACAAGGTCCGGAAGAGTCAGAAAATCGGATATCGAATTTGCAAAGCACGACCGGGCAATCTCTTCCGTCGGCGGAACCTGCCGCCAGAAAGGCTCGCCGATAAGGATGATTCCGCCGGGCAGAAGGCTCTTCGCCAGCAATTCGACGGAACCGGCGACTCCCCCGCCGATCCATGTGGCGCCGAGACAGGCCGCGACCCCGGCTTTTTCGGAAGCGACGTAACCGGCGGCGTCTTCGTGGATGAATTCAACCCGGCCGGCGACTCCGAGCTCTTCCGCGCGGAGCTTCGCCTGTTCGGTGAACAACCGGCACAGGTCGACGCCGAGGCCGCGGATTCCGTAATCGCGCGCCCAGGTGCACAGCATTTCGCCGGAACCGCTGCCGAGGTCGAGCACGCGGGTTCCCGGCGCCAGGCGCAGCACAGCGCCGAGCGTGGCCAGTTTCTCCTCCGTAAACGGGTTATGGATGCGATGAGCGCTTTCGGTAATCGTGAAAATACGAGGGATGTCCAAAGCGGAAACTCCTGTTTAGCGCCGCCTCTCTCCAGCGGCAGTTGAATTACGGCAGGGAACGGATCACGCGGCAGGGATTGCCGACAGCCAGGCTGTCCGGCGGAATATCCCTGGTGACGACGCTGCCGGCGCCGATCACGCTGTTCGCCCCGATCGTCACGCCCGGCAGGACGATGACGCCGGCGCAGATCCAGACATTGTCGCCGATATTCACCGGGTGCGTGTACTCCAGCCCGGCCAGGCGCTGCTCCACGTCCATGGCGTGTTCCTCGGTGATGATGCAGACATTCGGAGCGATGAATACATGGCTGCCGATGGTGATCTTCCCGCTGTCCATAAGCTTGCAGTTGACATTCAGGAAAAAATGATCGCCGACCGTGGTGTTGTAGCCGTAGGTGCAGAACAGCGGCTGCTCCACCGTGCAGTTCTCGCCGACCTTTCCGAATATATTGCGGATCGCCGCCTGACGCGCCTCGCGGTCGAGCGGATGAATATGATTGTACTCGTACAGTTTCTTCACGGTGAGATCGCGGTCCGCGCTCAACTCCGGATCATTGGGCTGGTACAGCAGGCCGGCATGCGATTTTTCTTTCTCCGTCATCATCTTCTCCCTTTCCTGATATCTTTCAACTGCATGGTAACGAATATAGCATTCGCATGAAACCGATGCAAACGGAAATGCCGTGCAAATTTGATTTCAGGGGAACAATGTCCGAATTCCGGTCCCTTCTCCCCGCCGCCCCTCCCCCGGCGCCGTTAAAGCGGAAACCGGGCCGAAGCGCCGCCTGAAGCCATGCGGCAGCCGTTCAGGGACGAAACTGCAGAAAACGCCTTGAAAATGATGCGGCCGGAGGTTATATTATATACCTTATTTTTTATTAATTTCCGGGACTGGTTCCCGGCCAGGTGTCAAGGTGCAGCAAATGTTCAGGCCCGTTCTCTTCTCCGATCTCAAGCATTACAATTTCCAGACGTTCCGCGCGGACCTTTTCGCGGGGCTGACCGTCGGTGTGGTGGCGCTGCCGCTGGCCATGGCGTTCGCCATCGCATGCGGACTGCCGCCGGAACGCGGGCTCTATACCGCCATCGCGGCGGGATTCCTGATCTCGCTCTTCGGCGGCTGCCGGGTTCAGATCGGCGGGCCGACGGGGGCATTCATCATCATCATCGCGTCGATCGTCGCGCAGCACGGGCTCGGGGGACTGGCGGTCAGCACGCTGCTGGCGGGAGTATTCCTGATCCTGCTCGGGTTATTCCGCATGGGCGGACTCATCAAATTCGTGCCGTTCCCGGTCGTGACCGGCTTCACCTCCGGCATCGCGGTCGTGATCTTCTCGACCCAGCTCAAGGAGATCCTCGGGCTCAAGGCCGATCTGCCGGCGGAATTCCTGGAAAAGCTCAAATTCTGCGCCGGACACCTGTCGGAAACCAACCTTCACGCGCTCCTGCTCTGTCTCGGTACGACGGCGGTCATCCTCGGCTGCCGCAAACTGTTCCCGCGCCTTCCCGCCATGCTGATCGGAATGCTCGCGGCAACCGTCGCCGCCGTCATTTTCCACCTCGACGTCGAAACGATCGGCATGAGGTTCGGAGAACTGCCGCAGGCGCTCCCTTCCCCTTCCCTGCCGGATTTCCGCTGGAATGAACTGCCGCAGCTCTTCGTCCCGGCGATGACCATCGCGCTCCTGGCTGCAATCGAATCGCTGCTGAGCGCCACCGTCGCCGACGGCATGACCGGCGACCGCCACCGTCCCGACACGGAACTGATCGGGCAGGGAATCGGCAACATCGGCTCGGTGCTCTTCGGCGGAATCCCGGCCACCGGAGCGATTGCCCGCACCGCGACGAACATCCGCAGCGGCGCGCGGACTCCCGTGGCCGGCATCATCCACGCCGTCACGCTGACCGTGATTTTGCTGCTGTTCGGCTCCCAGGCGAAGCTGATCCCGCTGGCGGCGCTGGCCGGAATCATGATCGTGGTCTGCATGAACATGAGCGAATGCCACGTCTTCGTGCGGATGTTCAAAGGGCCGAAAAGCGACTGGATCGTCATGGTCATCACCTTTCTCGTGACCGTGCTGGTCGATCTCGTGGCGGCAGTCGAAGTCGGCGTGCTGCTTTCGGCGCTGCTTTTCATCCGCCGCATGGCGCTGGCCGCGGACATCAAGCTCATCACCGGCGAACTCGGCTACGACGGATGCAGCGAGCAGCCGGACCCCGACGCGACCCGCGAGAAGCACATTCCGGCCGGAGTCGCCGTTTTCGAAGTGCAGGGACCGTTCTTTTTCGGCGCGGTGAACCGCTTTCAGGAGATGGCGCTCGGCATGCTCCGCAGCGGGCGCCCGAAGCTGATCGTGCTGCGGCTGCGCCATGTGCCGACGATCGACGCGACCGGGCTGCACGTGATTTCGGACTTCGCGGAGCGCTGCCGCCGGGAAAACATCCCGCTCGTGCTCTCCGGCGTCCGCCCGCAGCCGTTCCGGCAGTTCCACAAGTACGGCGTGAGCAATGAGGTCGGCCCCGAGAATGTCTGCGAAAACATCGACAAAGCGCTGGTCCGCGTCAACGCGATCCTGGCGGAAAAAAACGATTGATCCGGACCAAATTCCGAATATTATGAAAGCGGTCCGCTGTACCTCCACCCGAATGTGGTGAGATCAGGGGCAAATCCGATGGAGCAGATACCGAGCCGCAGGTATTTGCTCCCGGACATCATCAGGAATCAGGATAATCGCACTCCAGCAATCCGACAAGCCGTCGAGTCCGGCCTTTCGGCTGATTTCCAGGCAAATCCAACTGGAATAGCTGAATGCAAGAACAAACAGAAAAAAACGGCCCCGAGAGTAATATCGATCGGCCTCCAACTTTCCGCATCGCAGATTGAAACAGTCTCCACTGCAAAAATGAATGCCAGCCAGAAGAGGAACACTCCGGCCCAAGCGATCCCCCATCGTTTACATGCGACAACAATATCCATGCCCCCCGACCTCCCGTTTCAAAGATAAGATGGTTTGCCGCCCCCGATTCTTATCGCCCGCGCCACAGAAAATCGAGAAATCCCCGGAAGGCCGACGGGAGGGCGAGGGCCGCCTCGAATTCGCTTCTGGTCATCCAGGCGAACGCTTCCGCCTCACGGCCGCATTCGATGCGGAAGCCCTGCATATGCCACTCCTTATGGGTAAAGACGTGGACGGCCTTTCCGGCCGGAACGGCACAGAGGGGTTCGGCGCCCCACTGCGCGGCCTGCGCCGACGCCTGTGCAGCCGGCAGCACGCCTTCCACGTTCGGCAGCTCCCACATTCCGGCCAGCAGCCCGGCCCGCGGACGGCGGCGGAATGCGGCTTTTTCCCCGCAGCGCAGCAGGAAAACCGTTTTCTCTTCAATGCTCCGCGCTTTTTTCGCGGCCTTCACCGGAATTTCGTCCGTGCTCCCCTCGCGGCAGGCGACGCAAAGCCCCCGCCACGGGCAGACGAGGCACATCGGTTCGCCGTTCGGCAGACAGACCGTCGCGCCGAGCTCCATCAGCGCCTGCGTGAAGTCGCCGCAGCGTCCGGGCGGATAAATCTTCCGCAGCGCATCCGAAAACGCCTGTTTCGTCTGCGGCTTCGCGATATCCTCCCGGCTCCCGGTCAGGCGCGAAACGACGCGCAGCACATTCCCGTCCACGGCGGGTTCGGGAAGGTTCATCGCGATCGAAGCGACCGCCCCGGCCGTGTAATCGCCGACTCCGGGCAGTTTCAGCAATTCCCCGCGCGAATGCGGAAACACTCCGCCGTACTCATCGACCACCAGCCGCGCGGCTTTCTTCAGATTCCGGGCGCGGCTGTAATAGCCGAGCCCCTCCCACAGCTTCATCAGCCGGTCATCATCGACCGCCGCAAGCGACTCCACGTCAGGCAGCTCGGCCATAAACCGCCGGTAGTACGGCTTGACCGCCTCGACACGGGTCTGCTGGAGCATGATCTCCGAAATCCAGACCCGGTACGGCGTCGGATTATCGCGCCACGGCAGGGACCGCTTGTTCGCACCGTACCAGCCGAGGAGCGGCGCGACCGCCTCTTCCGGCACCGTCAGCATCGAAACAGCGCGCGAAGCTCGCGGACCTTCGCCGCGACGTCCGGAGCCTGCGTGATTTCGGTCACCATCGCGATGTGCTTCGCACCGGAGCGCACGAGCTCCGGAATGTGCCGCGCCTTGATGCCGCCCATGACCGAGAACGGCAGTTCAATCTGCGCGGCAACCTGCTTCATCGTCTCCAGCCCGAGCGGAGAACAGCCGACTTCCTTGGTCTGCGTCGGGAACAGCGGCCCGATGTTGATGCAGTCGGCCCCCTCCTTCTGCGCCCGCAGCGCCTCTTCGAGGTTGTGAGTCGAATTGCCGAGCCAGAGCGTATCCGAAAGGCTCCGGGCAGCCGCGAGCGGCAGATCCTCCTGCCCGAGATGGACGCCGTCCGCATTCGCCGCGAGCGCCACATCGACATGGTCGTTGATGATCAGCAGGATGCCGTACTCGTTCGCAATCGGGCGGCAGGCGACGGCGAGGTCGAAAAGCACCCGTTTGCCCTGGTGCTTTTCACGCAGCTGCACGAGTTTCGCCCCCCCCTCCGCCACCGCGCGGAAAATGTCGAGCACGGGGCGGCCGAGGCAGAACTCGGACGAAATCACCGGATAAATGTCGGCGGAGTCGAACGCGATCGCCTTTTCTGCGCGCGTCCGGAAACAGGATTTCAGCATAAGTACTCTTTCCTTTTGAAATGGCCGCATTCCCCCATCGGGTCGGCAGTTCTGCCGTCGCGTCCGCAAAGTGTTCTGAACGGGTGTTCGATAAAATGAATGCAGTTCCGGCAGAAGCGGCCGTAATCCGCGTCCGGAGTCAGGTCCGCCCCGGCCTCCGGCGCGGCTCCCTCCCCCAGCAGCGCGGCCAACCGTTCGGCCGCCTTCTGTCCGGCGGCGTCGCCGGAGGCCGGTTCCGCCCCGCCGAGTTCCGCGCCGCAGAGCGCGCAGACCAGACAGCTCCCGACGATGGCAAAACCGTCCCTCCTGTTCTTCGTTTTCACAATCGTTTTTTCCCCGCAATGCGGGCAATCAACCGAATCTCCGGATTGCATGGCGTTGCTCCTGTGTCACTTTGTCCCGGCGACCGGGACATTCTGTCCCGGCGGCGCCTGCCTTTTTCATCCGGATAACGTACACCCGAATCCGTATTTTGCAAGGCCGGCTGTTGGCATGTTTCGTGCTATATTCCCGTTATTGCTTTCATGCATGAAAAGGAGAATTGATTATGAACATGGAAAAACTCACCAACAAAAGCCGCGAAGCGCTGCTCGAAGCCCAGAACATCGCCGTCGGCAACCGCAATACCGAGCTGCGGGACATTCATGTGCTGGCCGCCCTGATGCGCCAGGAGGACGGCCTCGTTCCGTCGCTGCTCGAAAAACTCGGCGTCAGCCGCCAGCTCTTCAGCAAACAGGTCGATGAGGCGCTCGCCAAGCTGCCGACCGTCCAGGGCGGCGAACAGCAGGTCTACCAGTCGCGCGAGTTCAGCACGCTGCTCGTCGACGCGGCCAAGCAGGCCGAATCGATGCAGGACGAATACATCAGCGTCGAACACCTTCTGCTGGCGATGTTCCAAGCGACCGGTTCCGGCGCGCTCGAACTGCTGAGCAAGGCCGGGCTCACCGCCGACAAGGTGCTGCAGGCGCTCCAGAGCGTGCGCGGCAACCAGCGGGTAACCTCGGCCGACCCGGAAGGGACTTTCGAAGCGCTGAAAAAATATTCCCGCGACCTCACTCTGATGGCGATGCAGGACAAGCTCGATCCGGTCATCGGCCGCGATGACGAAATCCGCCGCGTGATCCAGATCCTGTCGCGCCGGACCAAGAACAACCCGGTCCTGATCGGCGAACCCGGCGTCGGCAAAACCGCCATCGTCGAAGGACTCGCCCGGCGCGTGGTCCGCGGCGACGTTCCCGAAAACCTGAAGGACCGCCAGGTCGTCGCACTCGACATGGGCGCCCTGATCGCCGGCGCGAAGTACCGCGGCGAATTCGAGGAGCGGCTGAAAGCCGTGCTGAAGGAGGTCACCGCCGCCGAAGGCAAGGTCATCCTTTTCATCGACGAGCTGCACACCGTCGTCGGCGCCGGAGCCTCCGAGGGCTCGATGGACGCCGGCAATCTCCTGAAACCGATGCTCGCGCGCGGCGAACTGCACTGCATCGGCGCGACCACGCTCGACGAATACCGCAAATACATCGAAAAGGACGCCGCGCTCGAACGCCGCTTCCAGTCGGTGCTGGTCAATCCGCCGAGCGTCGAAGACACGATTTCGATCCTGCGCGGACTCAAGGAGCGCTACGAGCTGCACCACGGCGTGAAGCTGCGGGACAGCGCACTCGTCGCCGCCGCCGTGCTGTCGGACAAATACATTTCCGACCGCTTCCTGCCGGACAAGGCGATCGACCTCGTCGACGAAGCCGCCGCCGCGCTGCGGACCGAAATCGACAGCTCGCCGACCGAACTCGATGAAAACGAGCGCCGCGTCATGCAGCTCGAAATCGAGATCACCGGGCTCAAGCACGAGAAGGACGCCGCTTCGGTCAAGCGCCGCGAGAACCTCGAAGCCGAAGTCGCGGAGCTGAAGGCCGAGGGCAAGACGCTGCGCGCCCGTTACGAGAACGAGAAAAAGGCGATCACCGACCTGCGCACGCTGCGCGAGTCGCTCGACACCGCCCGCGCCAAGCTCGAAAAAGCCACGCGCGATTACAATTACGAAGAGGCGGCCAAGCTCCAGCACGGCGTGATTCCGGGCATTGAGCGCCAGATCGCCGAAGCCGAAAAGAAGATCAAGGAATCCGGCGAATCGCGGCTGCTGAAGGAGGAGGTCGACGAAGAGGACATCGCGGCGATCATCAGCCGCTGGACCCACATTCCGGTGGCGAAGCTCGTGCAGAGCGAAAAAGAGAAGCTGCTCGCGCTGAGCGGCCGGCTGCATGAGCGCGTGATCGGCCAGAGCGAAGCGGTCGCGGCCGTCTCGGACGCCGTCCTGCGCGCCCGGGCCGGGCTCAAAGACCCGAACCGGCCGATCGCCAGCTTCATCTTCCTCGGCCCCACCGGCGTCGGCAAGACCGAGCTGGCGCGGACGCTCGCGGCGGATCTCTTCGACGATGAACGTGCGATGGTCCGCATCGACATGTCCGAATACATGGAGAAATTCAGCGTCTCCCGTCTCGTCGGCGCGCCTCCGGGCTACGTCGGCTACGAGGAAGGCGGCCAGCTCTCCGAAGCGGTCCGCCGCCGGCCCTATTCGGTCGTGCTGTTCGACGAGATCGAAAAGGCGCACCCGGATGTGTTCAACATCCTGCTGCAGATCCTCGAAGACGGCATCGTGACCGACTCGCAGGGACGCACGGTCAGCTTCAAGAATACGATCATCATCATGACCAGCAACATCGGCAGCGACCGGATTCTGGCCGCCTCGGGCGATGTGGACGCGCTGAAGGAGGACCTGATGATCGAGCTGCGGCGCCACTTCCGGCCGGAGTTCCTGAACCGGATCGATGAAACGCTGATCTTCCATGCCCTGACCAAAGAGGAGATCAAGCAGATCGTGGACATCCAGCTCCGGAACCTGTCGAAGCGGCTCGCCGACCAGGATATCGCGCTCGAAGTCACGCCCGAGGCGAAGAACCTGCTGGCGGACGAAGGGTACGACCCGTCGTTCGGCGCCCGGCCGCTGAAGCGGGCGATCATCCGGCTGGTCGAAACGCCGGTTTCCCGCAAGATCATCGGCGGTGAAATCCTGCCGGATACGAAGCTCGTGATCGACCGCAAGGGCGACGAACTCACGTTTACGGACAAATAATCTTCCGGGCGCCGGCAGGCCGGAATGCCTGACCGGACCTGCCGGCGGCGGAACGAAGCGCGGTGAATGCCGCGCTTTTTTTTATCGCCGCAGCCTTATCCGGCATCGCATCCCGGCCCGGAAGAGCGGAAACGGCCTTGTCCTGAAAGCGGTATCGCCCTACCTCCGGGGAGCAAACGCTCTCTCGGAAACGCCGAAACGCCCCGGCAGCAGCCGCGGCCGGACCGGGACCGGAGGTGCGAGCTGCTCCCCGCGCAGACGCGCGGTCACTCGTTCGACCGCGCGGCGGCCGAGTTCCGCCGTATCGGGGTCCACGGTCGCCGGGACGGGATCGAGCAGCGAAAGAACCCACTCGTCCGCGCCGCAGCCGACCAGATGGCGCGGGTCGAGGCTTTTCATGCGCCCTCCCATCGCCAGCCAGACGCCGGCGAGCGAGTCGTCGGTACAGAAAAATGCGCCGGACGGCACAGCGGGACTGCGCAGAAACTGTTCCGCCAGCAGCCGGCCGCGCACGCCGCGCAGCCGCGGCGGTATGATCCGGAAGGGGGGGACGGTGAATTCGACGACCTCCATCCGGAACGCCTCCGCAGCGCGGCGGAAGCAGTCGGCGCGTTCGACCAGCTCCGGTGCACCGCCGTCCGGATTGAACACGGCGACGAGGCGATGCCCCTGCCGGTGCAGGAATCCGGCTGCGACGCCGCCGGCCGCCCCGTTGTCGCAGATGACCTGTTCAATTTCCTCCGGGAAAGCGCCGCCGTACGGAAAACAGCGCACGGCCGGAAACGCGCCGATCCGGCCGGCCAGCAGCCGGTCATCGGCGGGATCGGCGAAACCGCCGAACAGAATCAGGCCGTCATACTTCCGGGAATCGAAACCGGCGGGCAATCCGTTCGCGGAGGAAGCAAAATCGATCAGGAGCGAAAGCCCCCGGGCGCGAAGCCCCTCCCGGACACCGTCCAGAAACGGCACGGCGCCGGACTGCGCCAGAAACTCCCGCAGGGAGCCGCAGCCGACGGCCAGCAGCAGCACGCAGCCGGCCCGGACACCGATCCGGTCGCCGGTCTTGGGGCCGGGCCGCCGTTCATCCGGCACGTAGCCGGTCCGGCCGACGACGGCACGGATGCGCGCGGCGGTCACCGCCCCGACCCGCTCCGGCCGGTTGAAATAGTTCGACACCGAACTCGTGCTGACGCCCGCCAGCCGGGCGATCTCCGTAATCGACACTGCCATCTCCTTCCGTTTGACAGCGAGTATACATGCACCAGCCCCGCTTTGCAAGGAGGAATGCGTAAAAATCCGCCCGGATTTTTACAGTAAAAGGCGGGAAGCATACCGGAAGAGGCAGAAACATTGCCTGATTGTAATGAAGTTTTCCCGGATGAATCTTGCATTTCCGGCAAAAAAATGGTAAAATAGTTTTCTGTACGGTTATCAAGAAAATTCAGGAGTCCTTACAGAAAGCGATGAAGAAACAAGCCGGCATCCCCCTACCCCGAACATGCCATCCGTGGAGTCATCAACCCTTTACGCTCATCGAGCTGCTGGTGGTCGTTGCGATCATCGCAATCCTGGCCGCCATGCTCCTGCCCGCACTGACCCTGGCCCGGGAAAAAGCCAGAGGCAGCAACTGCCGCAGCAACCTCAAACAACTCGGAGTCGGTTTGTCCTTCTACGCTTCGAACAACAGCGACCACATCACCTATTCCGGGCGTTCCGCCTCTTACTGGCCCTGGACCGTGCAGCTTGCCCCCTATGTCGGCTACGGGACAAACGAAAGCGGGCTCATCGACGATGCCAACTCGAAGAAAAAGGTGTTCCACTGTCCGTCGAGCACGCAGGAAGCCTATGTCGCCGGCGACGATCTCCAGCGCTACGGCCAGTCGAACAGCTATGCGCAGAACAGCAGCCTCGACATCGCCTATTTCACGGGGAATGCCGGGCAGGAAGGCAGCGGCCGCAAACTGACGGCGGTCAAATCGCCCTCCCAGGCAGGTTATCTGCTTGAATCGGAAGGAGCACCGACGCCGTGGATTTGTTTCGAATTTCCGGCATGGGCCAAGTTTTCCCACACCGGCAGCATGAATATTCTGTATCTGGACGGCCATGCGAAGTCCGTGCTCCAGAGCCGGTGGGCGGAGCTGTCGTACATCGATGTCTGGGCAAAAGCGCAATATCCGTTCTGGTCCCATTACTGATGAGGTTTTCCGTGAAGCGCATCTCTCTGATTGCCGCCGCCCTGTTCGGCGGCAGCATGATTCTGGCCGCCGCCGAGTATGCGGGCAAAGCGAATCTGGATAAATGGAGTTTCCTGATTGAAAAATACGGAAGCAGACAGAACGGAGTCCTCTCCCTCGATTCGCCGGAAGCCGGACAGACGCCGTATGCGAGCATCGGCGGAATCAGGCTCAGAAACGGCTGCACCTACATTCTGACGGCCCGGGTCAAGGCCGCTCCCGGCACGCAATTCCGGATTTATATCGAAAATCCGAAGAAATGGGAAAACAAACTGCTCGGTCCCGCGACAGGAGACGGCGAGTGGAGCGAAATCCGCGGCTCGTTCACATTCCACGACGTGGAAACAGCTCCGTCGCACGCAGTCTTTCAACTGCTCGGGGCTGGCCATGCCGAACTGCGTTCACTGACGATCGAGCCGGCCCCGCCGGAAAAGCCGGGCGAACCGCGGGAATTTCTCGGCGGAACAACGGCTCCCGACTGGGGAATTCAGCCGGCCGGCAGCGGCAGAATCCGTGACGGAAAACTGACGATGAACGCGCCGGGAACGGCGGTGCTCGGCAACCTCGCCGTAAAAGATATGCAGCCGTACGAATGCGTGGTCCGGGTCAGAAGCACCCCCGGCACCCATTACCGGATGTACATTGAAAATGCGTCGAACGGCGTCTGGCAGAATGTCATGATCGCAGAAGCGGACGGAGACGGCTCCAGCCGGGTCTTCCGCGGATATTTCACCTTCAGAAAACCGGACGCGCCTTCCTATTTCGTCTGCCAGTTCACCGGCCGGGGAGAACTGGAACTTGAAAGCGTCCGGCTGACCGGGCTGGAGCCGGTTCCCCCCGGCAAACTGCGGAACGGCGATTTTTCGCGCGGCGCGGCTTCGTGGGAGCTCGGCGAAGCCGGAGCAATCGAAGCAGGAGAACTGCATGTCGCGGTCCGGGAGAATGGGGTCGTCCGCCGGGTACGCCAGTATGCGATTCCGGTCGAATCCTCCCGGCGTTACCGCATCTCCTACGATGTGCGCGGCACGGGCGCGGGGGACGCGAACGCCTTCCACTGGTTCCGCGTCTATCCGGAGGAAATCCCCTCCGGCGAAGCGGAAAAACAGTTCCAGAGTTGTATGAACTACCCGCAGCGCAAAAGCATCGAATTCGTCGTGCCGCCGCGCCGGGAGACCATCACGCTTGCGGTGGAAGTGCGCGGGCCGGCCGCCGTTGCCTTCGATCATTTCAGACTGGAAGAGGTCGTCGAACGGAAAGCGCCGGGAGAAATCAAACTGGATCTGCCGTTTGCATTTCGTGACGGAATCTTTTCGACCACACCGGACCGGAAGATTTCCGGCACAATCGAAATCAATACCCCGAAAGCGGCAAAGTGGACCCTCCTTGCCGCCGGAAAAAGTATTCAGCCGGAGGGAAAACGATTCGAGTTCACGCCCCCTGCCGGGAAAACGCAGTTCCCGCTGGAACTTATCCTGTTCGATGAGAAAGGCGGTGAAATCGCCCGCAGTTCCAAAACGCTGCACATCTATCCGCACCGCCCGAACGAAGTGGCCTTCACCCGGGACGGATATCTCGTCGTCGGAGGGAAACGGTTCTTCCCGATCGGCCATACGGAAACAACCGGGCGCGGCGGCTTCGACTTTGAGTTCCGGGAATTCGCGGCGGCGGGATTCAACACCGTTTCCCTTCAGGCAACTCCGGCGATACTCGATGCCGCGCAGAAACACGGAATCAAGATCCTGCGTTCGCTCCCTCTCGCCATCGCCGGAAAAACCCCGGAACAGCGCGCCGCCATGCGCGAGCTGCTGAAGCGTGATATCGAACTGCAGAGCTCGCACCCGGCGCTGCTCGGCTATTTCGGCGCGGACGAACCGGCCTGGATCGGGGTTCCATTCGACGGACTGAAAGAGGTTTACGAGCTGACGCGCAGTGTCGACCCGTGGCATCCGTCCTGGATCAACGAAGCTCCGATCGTGACCAACCTGCGGGATCTCAGGCGCTACTCGCAGGCGGCGGACATCGGCGGCATCGACATCTATCCGGTCCCGGAGGGCGGAGCGCACGGTTCGCTCGAAGAGGACCGGGGCCTTACAGCGGTAGGCAAGTTCACCGACATCTGCCGCAGGGTCGTCGATCACCGCAAACCGGTATGGATGGTGCTGCAGGCATTCGCATGGGGACAATGCCACAATCCGGAGCTGCCGCCCGAACAGGCGGTCTATCCGACCTGGGAACAAAGCCGCTTCATGGCCTACAATGCAATCACGCACGGCGCGACGGGAATCATTTACCACTACCTGCCGTATGCGAAAGTGCTGGGAGAAGAATTCTGGCGGGATTTGCGCCGGGTTACGCGCGAACTGAATTACGCCTCGGACATCATTACGGCGGATACCTGTTTCGATTCTCCGCTGAAAACCGATTGCGCGAACATCCGTTTCCTGCATAAGAAGCTGAATGGAAACGATTATCTCATCATAACCAACGAGGGACGCCTTCCGGTTTCGGCGAACTTCGCCGGTTTTCCGGCGAAAGCGGCCGAACTGCATGTGCTTCTGGAAGACGAAAGAAAGATTCCGGTGAAAGGCGGAGCCTTCCGGCTCGATCTTCCGGCCCGCGGAGTCGCCGTGCTTTCGCCGCAGCCGTTCGCTCCGCGCGAAAAAATCTACCGGGAAGAGGGCATGCGTCCCTACAACGCCCCGGCGGAGGAGGATGCCGAAAGCGCGCTCCTGAAACACGGCAGCTGGATCTGGCGGAAATGTGAAACTCCGGCCGGTTCCCGGAGCTTCTTCCGCCGCAGTTTCGACGGAGAAAAGGTGCGGAAAGCGGAACTCTACGTCACAGCCGACGATTTCTACCGCTTCCGCCTGAACGGCCGGCCGGCCGGCAGTGACGAGCCCGGCCGATACCTCCGCGGCGGCTGGAACTCAATCGAGCATTACGATCTGACTCCGCTGATGCATGCCGGAAAAAACCTGCTGGAGTTTGAAGCCTGGGACGGGGGCGCCGTGCCGTGCGGCTTTCATGCGGTTCTGAAACTCACCATGCATGACGGCAGCGAACATACGGACGGCAGTTCCGCCGCATGGGAATCGGCGGCGGACGCCGGCGGCCCGTATGCCCCCTCCGTTGAAATTGCGCCGTTCGGAGGAGCCCCGTGGGGACGCCGCATCATCGTGCAGGAAGGAAACAGCGCGCATCGGGAATAAACGCTCTCTCGAAGCGTTTTCCGAAGAGGCGTGTGAGGCCGGGGGTGCCTCCCCCGGAACCTGCTCGAAGACAGCCCGGCCGGCAGCAAAAAACTTTATTTTCTCCGCAGTTTCAAAACGACCGGGTAATCGCGAATGATGAAATCGCCGATCTTCGCTCCCGCACTGCCGTTGCTGAAGTTCAGCCGCTGTTTCGTACCGGAAAGCAGATCGTAAGCCTCCGCCTCCTTCAGCGCGATTCCGTCAAACGTCAAATGGATAACCTCGCCCCTGTTCTCATCGCACATCGGTACGGCGCACCACAGCGGGACAAGCCATTCGCCAGTACTCTTCTCGAAAACGGCACAGAAAAGATCAGGAGCATTCCCTTCGACGGAAACGATTCTTTCGGGATTTTTCAATTGTCTGAGCGAAGTATCGAAAACACTTGAAAAATTTCGCAGCCCGTACCACGCAGGCCTCCTCCGGCCAAGCTCGTCGATCAATCCCCACGGAGTCTGGAGGATGAACGGCTCCAGCACCCACCAGAAGGTCGGCCCGAGATCGAGCATCTGGTTGTAGAGATACAGCCGAATCAGGAATTTCGCCTGAGCTTGCTCGGAAACCCCGTATGTGCCGGAGAACGGACCGCTTGCGCCCTTTTGAATTTCACAGGCGTTGACGCTCGCCTCCGTCACCTGAAAATTGATATCAGGATTGAATTTCTTCACCAGTTCACGAAATGCCGAAAACTCTTCGCCGAAGTCAGAATACGGCTGTTCGGAAGGCCAGTGGCGTTCCCCGTTCACCATGAATGTTCCTGCCATTTCCGGCATGATGATCCATCGCGGCTGTTCTTTGTAAATATGCAAATTGAACGTATCGATCACATTGCCGACACCGGCTCCGAGAATCTTTTCGGTCCATTCGAAATCAATCAATGCCGAATTGACGGCAACAGGTCCTCTGTAGCCGGCTTCCCGAATCGCGCGAATCGTCTCACGAATCGTCCGCAGGATGATATCGGGCGTGAAGGCCGTATGGAAATTAAGCTCGTTGCCGATGACCCAACTGCTCGCATGGTCTTTTATCTGGGCAGCAAACCAGCCGTTGTAGCCGGCCCAGTCGGCGATGGCGCGATCGATATCGCCCTTCTTCACTCCGTTGTACAGCGGCGAAGGGTCAAGCCTGATCTGGACCTTCACTCCGTTGTCGTTCAGATATTTCAGATTGGCAATCAGCTCTTCGGGAAGATGCCGGTTCCCTCCGGCAAGAAAGTTTCCATAATAAGGCCAGGCAGGCAGAGAGGTGAGAACGTGTTTGACGCCGGCCTCAAAAATGCTGTCGAAAAAATAGTCGTATTGAAAATAATCGTTGGCGGCCGAACCGCTTGAACTTGCTTTTCCCCCGTTGGCGGCCAGTGCCTGGTTGATCCCGTCCCGGTCGTAAACCTCAAGCTCCTGCAGCTGAAAATAGTGAACCTTGTCGCTCTCTTTGCGCAGTTTCGTCGCTACAACTCTGATATAACCGGCTTCGACGGGAGAAACCGTAAACTCATTCAACTTTTCCGGAACATATCCCTGTTTTTTCAGGATGGTCTGCCAGTTCGTCCCATCCCGGCTGATCCGAATGGAAAAATCAAGAGGAAATCCGCCGCCGCCGTCGATTCGTCTCGCCATGACGATTCTGCTGATCATGCACGGTTTTCGAAACCGGATCTGCACCCACGGCGGTTCCTCCGGAGTTTCATTCAGATAGAGTTTCGAAGAAAAACAGGTGTTGATCTTATCCTTCAGCCTGTCGCCGTCATTCAGGTAGGCGACACTCCAGCGATAGCCGGGAGTGTCGCGTGTGGAGGTGCACAGAATTTCCCCGGTGCCGACGGCAATACCGCTGAAAGAATCGCTGATTTCCGCGGAGCGCTTATACCGGAACGGCGTAATCGGATTGCGGTTTCCAAGCTGGGCCGTCTGCGGCGTCAGCGTCGTAACCGGCATTGCCCGTTTATCGGTTAACGTAAACGGCACAGGCTTGTTTTCATAGGACCAGCCCTGCACATTACCGGCAATCGAACCGCCGTCCCCTTCCACACTGCCGGAAAACGTTCGGGACAGGCGGTTGAACGGCCTCACCTCCGCCGCCGCACAGAATGTCATCGCGGTCAGAAGCGGCAGCAATATCGAAAATTGAAATTTCATGTCATACTCTCTTTCTGTTCTCTCTTCGCAATTCAATCCTGCCTCGCGGCCCGGAGGACGAACCGCAAGACCCGCAAACCCGGAATCGGCAGCGCTCAATCGCACCAGAAGGCAAAGCCGGTCAGCCTCGGATCATATTGGGATTCAGGAATCTCCTCATAGCGCATTCCCTGTACGTGCCCATCCACAAAAGTGATATTCGCTCCGCGGCTGTTCATGTGCCGCATCCGAGCCTCCTCCCCCTGAAGAAGCCACCCGTAACTTTCATTGTAGGAGTGGCCGAAACCTTCCTGTCTGGCATGCGCCTTGCCGTCATATCCCGCACCGACCCGGTCGATGTCGAAGATCATCGCCCTCCCCGCCGGAGTCCTGATCTTCGCCAACGGTGTGGGAGAACGTTCGGCGATATGGGCATTGATCCCGTAGGGACTGCTCCTTTTGCTCGCATCGTAAGAAGATTCTCCGGAGGGACAGGAAAAAATCCTGCGGGGAGTCCTCACATTGCCGTCGATTCTCTCGAAGCTGCATGAATCCGTCAATGCAACGCCCGGCATGTAGAACAGCATCATCATATCCTGCCATTTGCCGTGATAACCGGCCGGACCGATATTTCCATCCGCTTTCGGCATGGAGCCTTTGTTGATTTCCGAATACATCAACATAAACACGCCAAGCTGTTTCAAATTGGAAATGCATTGGGTATCCCGGGCCTTGCTCCTCGCCTGATTGAGCGCCGGAAGCAGCATGGAGGCCAGAATCGCGACAATCGCGATAACCACCAGCAGTTCGATCAGAGTGAACGGTTTGCGCATAATACCGGGTATGTGAAGTTTCCGTGTACGGTCTGTCATGATATAACTCCTTTTTGTTGAATGAATTTATTCGGCCTCTGGCGGCAGAATTGTTCTGTTTGCTCTTCCTGGTTTCGTCCGTCTTCATTGCCGTGGGATTCGCGGGGGAAATACATTTCCCCCGCACCCCCATTTCTTACTCTGTGCCGGGCTTTCATTTCCCGCTGGTTGCGCCCTTTCCGCCCGCAGCGGAGGACTTTGTCCTCCTTACTTGTCCGCCTGCGGCGGCCAACTCTTCACCGCCCGCTTCGCGGGCTGCGGCAGAGGGCCTTCGCTCCGCTGCGTTCACCTTCGTCGCACTTGCTCCTCGCTGCCCGCTTCGGCTGCCGCCGAACCGTGCAGTCCGTTCACATCCGCTGCGCGGCGCATACCGCGCTTTTTCGCCGGGCGGCAATGCTGTTTCGTTTCACATACCCGGTATTATGCGCAATTACAGTTATACTGTGACATATTCACTAAAAGTTCAATCAATGTAAAATAGCGATACTTCTGAAGATATTCTGCTGACGGATGCATTTTTGTTTTCATAATAGATTCCTCGTCGTGATTAGGGGTTGATGATTATCTGCCTGATTTCGGCAAATCATTTATATGTGATATGCCAATCAATTATTCGAGTGCCATTTCTCCTGTTGTCTGAAAGATGTTGCCAACGATACGTTCAACATCATCCTTCCCACCTTCTTTCGTCAGATGGTTCTCTGTCATCGGGGAACGTTGTGTGCTGGTGCGGATAATCAACGGAGCTTCAAGTATTCTCTGGGAAATCGGCTCTCCACGGAGCCGGCTGAGCAACATTTCGCCCGCAATTTCGCCAATTTCCTCTTTCGGCTGAGCAAACGTGGTCAACGGATATAGAAGCTGGTGGGCAGCAATATCAAGATTGTCAAAACCGATGACGGCCAATTCATCGGGAATTCGGCGCCCCATTTCCAGTCCGGCCTGCAGAACGCCGAGTGCTGCAAAATCACTGGTCGCGAAAATTGCGGTTAACTCCGGATGAGCTGCCAACAGCCTCTGCGCAGCGATATAACTGTCTGCAATACTCAACAGGCACTCCTCTTCCGGAATCTCATAATTCAGTTCCTCTAAAAAACCTCTGCAACGAGAATCGAGCGCCCAAGTAGTTCGTTTGTGAGTGAGCAGACCAATTCGCGTATGTCCCAGTTCCCGCAGATATCGGGCAGCCTGGCGACCTGACTCTTCATTATTTATCATGACCACTGCAGTCCCCAGCTTCGCATATGGCTCCATAACCTGTACAATCGGCACATCCAATGCCAGCAGGTCATCCGCAACTTCCTTGACAGTCTGATTGGGATAAACAATAACTCCTTCAACATCACGTTCTGCAAAACGGCGAATATGATCACGCAAAATATTGCTGCCGCCGCGGATGTTTCCCTGAAGCAGCATGAAATCACTATTGAGAACCCGACGTTCGATACCGGCAACGATGCTGCCGAAGAAGCTGCTGTCAGCATATGGCATCAATACGCCGAGCAATTGACTGGAACGACTGGCGAGTGACCGGGCCGCAGAATTGCGACGATAACCGGTTTCCCGCACTGCCGCAAGGATTCGTTCCCGGGTTGGTTGTGAAAGATGTCCGGTACCATTGATTCCATCTGAAACGGCTTTCAGTGACAAGCCGAGCTTATCGGCGATGTTCTGCATTGTAACTCGAGGTTTCGGCATAGCAAATCTCCAACTTAGTAAAGCGCTGTACTAGTTGCCTATATTATACCTGAATTCTCTTAAAAAAGCAAGAGAAAGAACCAGTTTTTTTGTTAATTTTTTGTTACTGTGCTGAATGAGCGCTTGCAGTAACCGTGGACTCGTTTTCGCCGGAGATGCAGCAGATGCCGGGCGATTCAATCCGGTTATCCACTACGGCGAACGGCAATCCGGCGCGCTTGAGTTCGGCGGTCAGCTCCTCCGGAATCCGGTTGTTGAAAGCCCGAAGAACCGGAATGTTTCCCGGTAAAACGTATCCCGCTCGCAGGAACCGAAATCGGCCGGAATCCCGCACACGGCATTCGCAAGATCCTCCGGGGTGATTTCATCAATCGCGCGCGAGGAATTCTGCCAACGGAAACGCGGTATTCCCGGTAACTTTCCGTGGAGACTCCTGCCGGCCTGCAGACCGGGGTCTCTCCGGATTTCGAACTTTCAAGCTCCCGGCGCCCGGATTTTGCGGCGGAGAACCGGGTCGTGGAAGAACTCCTGCCGCAGCGGTTCGCTGTTCTCCCACGGTTGGTGCTCCTTCCGATGTTTCGGAATGGATGCGCAAGGGTGAAGGTGACGATACCGATGTTGCGCCACCGGGGCCGGGTCCGGTTGACTGATATCTGTTTCCGGACTCAGCAGCGGTGAATGAGAAATTTCATGATCTGTCAATTGGCTGAATTTGATAATCAAAATCTTATTTTGGTTTTATCGAACGATTAATATTCCGGAAACTGCGTGGCGTCGTACCAAGCCGTTCCTGAAATAACCGGCAGATATAGTTTCCATCACAGAAACCGCTTTTGAGGGCAATTTCCATAATGGAAAGATCCGTGTTGCACAGCAACTTGATTGCGTGGGAAAATCGAAGCTCCTTGAGATATTCTCGAGGAGTACAGCCGGTTGCATTGCGGAAACGGCGAAAAAAACTTCGTCTCGACATGTTGACGACTTTCAACAGATCCCTGATTTCAATCGGTTCTTCCAAATGGTCGTGCATGTAACGGATCGCATCTCCAATCAAAAATTCCGGAATAACCGATTCCTTCACAGCCACTGCCGAACGGCAAAGTGCCACAATAATCTCCATGAATATTGCCATACTGCAAAAGTTCCGGCCGGGACGATTCGAGTTCAGTTCTTCTGCCAATTGACTGATTTTGCCGGCCAACGCAGCACTCTCTGCCATGCTGAGGCGCAACAACGGCTGTGCCACCAGCTCCGGTGCGATAGAATGTCGCGGTGTCAACAACCGGTCAAAGAGCGGCATCAGCTCTCCATCCAGATACGGTAACGCCAGCTTATGGGGATCGTAGACAAGGTTGACTAAACCGAGAGTTTCTGTTTGGTCGTAACAGTGGGAAATTCCCGGATGAATCAGAAGTACATCCCCCGCATGAATTTCTGCCGTACATTCTCCGGCAGATACCTCATCCTCTCCCGATGGCTCACTCTTCCGATTCATACGAACCAGATGATTTCCACGGCCACTCAGGACTAAAACAAGCTCCATGAAGGTATGACCGTGAAACTTCAGTGCCGGATGAGCTCCACTGGCAACCTCCTCCACATAGAGCGGAATTGCATGACGCGGCAGGTACCGTGCCAGATCATTGGTCAGAAAGCTCGTCATTCACCGGGTCGCTCCAAATTTTCAGTGTTTTTCGTGCGGAACATCCGAGAAGCTCAGAATATCACTGACATTCCAGTCGGTCAGAAATGCCGCCCCGAATGTCAGCGTAAGATGAAACAGCGATGTATTCCACTTCGTCTCCCGTCCCCATCCTTCGAAAGTGCGCGTACCGCCCTCCGCAAGAATATTGAGCCAGGCCTGATCATCTGTGAGCAGCTCCCGGAGAAGCTCATCCTCGTTCTCTTTCTTCAGGAACGCCAGAAGCGGAAAAGTAACAAACAGCAGGCTTTGCGATAACCGTTTTTCACGTATCATCGCGATTACGTTTTTGACTCCCGCACGATCCGGGAATAATTCATAAAACGCAGCATAAATGTTTCCCGGCATACTGATGTGCCCGGACTCCACACTGTCACGGAAAAGCTTTCGCTCCCGATCATAAAACGCTTCCACAAATGCTGCTTGCAATGCAGCAACATCGGCATACGGCTCAAGTCCGAGCCACCGGGCGATCTTATTCAGGCATTTGACGGCGCCGATGTAATAGGCGTTGATCGCATTGTGTTTGGTGTCGCACACCTTGCCCTCGGTCAGGTCGACATCGTAATTGTCGCGCATATTATTCGGCCACTCGACGACGCACCATTTGTCGAGGCGATTCAATAAGCCGTCAGCCTCCGCGTAATTCTCACGGTAGAAATCAAGGATATCGGCAAACGCGGCGTAGCGTTCCCGCACGAAATCCCGATTCCCGGAGAGATGGCAGTACTCCAGCAGCAAGCCGAACATGATCAGCGGATATTCGGCGATCTCCTGCATGAAGGAACAGGCGGCGCAAGTCATCAGCCCGCGGTTCACGAAAGCGGTACGCAGAAAATCATCGAAAAACTTTTCCATCAGCGTGTAATCCCGGGTCAGAAGGCAGAATGTCAGCAGGCTGTAACAGCCGTCTCCCAGGTAGTAGCCTTTTTCACGCTCCATGCAGTCTTGAATGACCTCCTGCACCCCATAGCGGAGCGAATCGACGCAAAGCTTCCAGACCGCCAGCGATTTTTCATCATTGCGGTTGCAGGCTGCCCGCAGGACAAACGGATAGTGCCGCGCCTCCAGCACGATGGACTCCGGATCAATCCGGCAACCGGCAGGACATTGCAGCTCGGCATAACGAAATGATTTGTAGTCAAACTGGTTCAATACATCCCATTCCGCCCCCGAAAGCAGGAAGCTCTCCTTATAAGCGCAGTTGGCCCGCAACTTCCAGCGGAGCGAACCGTCCGGCTCCAGTTCCTGCGCAAAATACATGACGACCTCAAGACCGCGATCGCCGGAGGCCCGGAAGCGGAGAGAGCCGACGAAGATCCCCCCGAAGTCGATTCGCCAGGACGCACCGCACTTTTCTATTTTTTCCGGACGGATTTCCTCAATTGTCAGTTGTTCCGAAGGCTGGCGGAAGAGGCGGTAATCCGCATGGCGATGGATGCAGGCGCATTCCCAGCCGGAATCATCGAATTCAGGCCGTTCGAATCCGACCTCCGGTGCCGCAGCATCGTAGCATTCCAGAAACTGGGTCTGGTATCCGGTAATTCCGGCCGAGACAAAGCCGGAGTGTTCCCGGCAGCGGACGCTCTCATCCGAGCACGCAATCAGTTCTCCATCCGCCAGAAGATCGAAAATCACTCCGTGCCGGCGGTCGCCGCTGACCCATACGCGATTGATGAGTCCCTGATAATAGGAGTGTACCGCCAGTGTATTGACTCCGGCATGGACAAAGCGGGAGATGTCGATTTCATTGTAAAAATAGTGAAAAGGGTATCCTGCCGCAGGCCCCTGCCCGACTCGGACACCGTTGATATAGAGCTTGTAATAATCGTCGCCTGAAATCCGGATAACTGTGGAAACGGCTCCTTTCATTGTGAATTTTTTTCGGAAAAGGATGTGCCTGTTTTGCCGTTCCGGTTCAGAAACGGGAAGGGAACCAGTGTCGAGCTGTCGATGAAACATGTTTTGCGGACGAAGGTTACAAAATTCGGCCGTGGTAATCCATTGTCCCTGGAAATGTTCTGGAATTTCTTTCATGTGTTTCCGTTTCTGTGATGGCTTGATGGCAGATGCTTTCAGGAGTGGCTTTTTTTAGCGTAGCATATTCCTGCTGTTTTTCAATGGCAATTTTCCAAATTTCATTTAAAAATATTAAAATTTTTTCCCGGTTCTTCGACTTCCCGTTTGATGAAACGAAATAAGAAATAGGAATTGGCACTTCGTGAATAAAAAATGACATTTTCAGAAAGGTAATGATAAAGAGTTTGAAGTATAATATTTGCAGATCAACAAAAGGAGTTCCTGAATGAGATATAAGCAGTTCTTTTTTACTTTTCTGATTACTGCAATCAGTTGCGGTTTCGCCGGAGAGGTCGATTTCAGCCGTTATCCGAAGCGCAAATGCTGGGCGGCAGGCGGTGTGGTCACCATTACGCCCGCATTCGACGCATTGAAACTGACCTGGAATCCGGCGGAACGAAAATTCATGGAATTCACTTTTCCGCAAGCCCCCCTCCTTGGAACCTTTGAAAAGCTGACCGTAACGGTCAAACTCAAGCGCTCGGAAAAAAGCACGCTCAATGCGCTCGCTCTGCGGCTGATCGACAAGGACGGCGAAATTTTCCAGTTCAAAAAAAATGTCGGCCCGGAAACGACGCAGCTCATTTACAGGATAAACGGTCTTGACCCGAAACCCAACGGCTGCTGGAAAAGTTCAGCCAAGGCTGTCGCAAATAAAAAGATGGACATGCCGGTCAGCCTCCTCGGCATGTCGGTCGATTATCCGGCAAACTCCGGCCCCGGTGAAGTGCTGGTCACATCAATCCGTTATGAGAAATTTCCCGAGGAATCTGAACCGGTCAATGCGCGTGAGGCCGTACCGGTTCCGGGGGAAAAATTCAGGACCGGGACGGAAAACGACCAGCGATTCTTCGAATACAGCGAGGGTATCTTTTTCCCGGTGCTCCGCGGCGGCCAGTTTCGTCTGCGTGTAAAGGCGGGCGCGGCTCCCCAGGCCCAGTTGCTTTTGCTGCACGGCAAGCAGGAAAAAGCGCAGAAACCGGCAACGGTGAAAGCCGGCGACGACAATGTTTATACGCTCATCTATCCAGTTCCCTACGAACTGGACGGCACGTCGGTTTCGCTGAAAAAAATCAGAATTGATTCGGCCGGGCCTGTGCAGATGATTGATCTGACTTACGAAATCCCGCATGTGGAACTGGCGTTCAACCTGGGTGAAGGTTCCGATTTCAACATCTGGCAGCAGGGCGTGCCGGGAAAAGTCCGTTTTTCCAACACCCGCACGGCAGCGCTTTCCGGCAAAGCCGAACTGATCTGGAGCGATAACGCCGGGAAGGAACTTGAGCGTATCATCGAACACATTGAACTTGCTCCCGGCGAAAGCAAAGAGATTGCGCTGCCTGAACCGCAACTCTACGGCCTGTATCATCTCAGCGGTACTCTGCCCGGCAAGGACGGCCGTCCGGTCGTCTTCCGCCGCCGCCTCGGGTTCATGCCGCCGAACAATGCCGAAGAGCACGACGGCATGCAGTATGGCGTTGCGCTGCTGACCCCGGCATTGAAACGTCTGGAAATCACCGCGCGCGCCGCCCGTTACTGCGGCGCGGACTTCGACCGCTCCTCGATCATCTGGGCGTATATCGAACGCCATCAGGGCAAATGGGACTGGAGTTATCCCGATGCGCATTACAGAATTTTAAAGGACGCCAAACTGCGCTGGGCGCCGATCCTCTGGTTCCCGCCGCGCTGGGCGACCTCGAAAACGTGGAAGCCCTCCTATGAACCGGTGATGCAGAGTTTCGGTTTTCCGCTTCCCGACTACGATCTCTGGACAACCTATGTCCGCAACTGTGTGGAACGTTACGGCAAAGAGAACATCCGCGTCATGGAGATCTGGAACGAAGCGGAACTTCCCGGCTTCGCCAACTTCACGCCCGAAGAGTATGCCGAACTGCTGAAACGTGCCTACGATGTCATCAAGTCGGTCAATCCGAAGATTCAGGTTTCCGCTTGCGGCTATACCTGCATGCCGGGGCAGCACCCGCGCATGACCTTTCCGGACTTCATGCCGCGCTCGCTGAAAGCGGCCAGGGGGAAATATGATCTTCATCCGATTCATTATCACGGATTTTTTCATGAATACGTCGGCGGCATCGGCGCCTTCCTCGAAGCCCGCAAAGAGTGGGGCGTCACAGCGCCGTGGGCGGCAAATGAAACGGCGATGACCTCGAGCTTCTGCACTCGTCTGGCGCAGGCGGAAATTCTCTTTGAAAAGATGGTCTACTCGCAGGTCAAGGGGGCCGTCGCCCACGTCTGGCACAATATGTACGATCTTGGCCGCGACCACTTCAATAAGGAACACAATTTCGGGCTGCTCGACCATGCGCTGGAACCCAAGGAGGCTTATCTTGCCTACAACAACGTCACGAGGCTTTTCCGCGGCGCCGGATTGGTGCGCGATCTCACCGTCGGCGACTGCTACATGTTTCTCTTCAAAAAAGGCGACACCCTTCTGATTCCCGGCTGGACACTTTATCCGCCTGCTTCCGAGCGGTTGTTCGAGCTCACAGGCGTCACCGGCAAAGCGGAATTCATAGATGTTTTCGGCAACCGCACACCGGTCAGGACGGAAAAGGGAAAACTCCTGCTGCACGTCTCTTCGGCACCGATGACGCTTGCGTTGGAACAGGACACATTGCCGGAAATCAAGGGAGAGGTTTTCACGGCAACCCGAGATTTCGGTGAATTCAAACTTGCCTCCGGAAGCGGCGTGAAGTCCGTTACCGGCGCATTTGCCGACGGCAGCGCCCGTGAACTCGCTGTCGGCGGCGACGGGACTTTCCGTTATCCGGTCAAACCGGAAAAGTTGCGGAAACCGCAGGCGCTCACCCTGACTTTCGATACGGAACTCGGTGAATTCGCCGTCCGCAAATTCCTGACTCCGCAATTCCGGTTGCCCGCGAATGCGAATTTCAACCGTCCGGCGGATTTCTCGCTGCAGGATGCGTCAAGCTACATGCAGACTTCGCCGAACGACCCGATGTATGCCGACTGCATTTACAAGGGCGCGGATGACTGCTCGGTCAGGCTCTGGCTGGGCTGGAAATCCCCCGATAAAATCGCAGCCAGGGTCGTGGTGCGCGACGACATCCATTTTCAGGATCAGAAAGGCGTGCAGATTTATCAGGGCGACGGCCTGCAAATCTTCTTTTCGCAGACCATTACCGGCGGCATGTGGAAGGTCGGTATTGCCAAGGATAATGATGGTGAGATCCGCAAATTCTGCTGGATGAAGCCGGGCAAAGGCGATGGCGATGCACTGCTTGAGGAAATTCCGGTCAGCATCATCCGCAATGAAACAGCCAAAGATACGGTTTATGAGATGGAATTCCCGGCGAAACGGCTTGGAATCGTCCGCGGCAAACCGTTCCGTTTTAACTTGCTGGTCAACGACAACGACGGGCGTTGCCGTGTAGGTTATCATTCACTCACGGAGATCCGTGGCGACGGCAGAAATGATATCGGATATCCGGTTATTGTATTTGAAGAGTAAAGTTTCCCGACAAACAATCCCAGAAAGGAGCCTTTTATGAAAACGCGTTTTACCAATTTCAAAAAATCATCTACCGGAAGCCGCAATTCATTCTCGCTTATTGAACTTCTGGTTGTGATCGCGATCATCGCCATCCTCGCGGCGATGCTGCTCCCTGCACTGAATAAAGCACGCGTTTCCGCAAAAACAACGAACTGTGTCGGCAATATGAAGCAGCTTACCCTCGCCGTTGCTATGTATACGAATACTTATAAACGTCTTCCACCTGCAAATTACTCCTCCGGAGTCGACGATCCCCGTGCGTGCCAAAGTGGTATAAATGCCGTCGGCATCGGTCTCCTTGCCAAAACAGGAATGATTCCGGGGAGCGATCCGAATAAATATATTCAACTTAACGCAGATGGGGAAAATCGTCCTGCTGTTTTCAAATGCCCGTTTACAGACAAAATGGGAGCAGGAGCAGGATTTGTCAACTTTGCAGATTACATTTATGGGCGTGATGAATCCGCAAATGCAGGCGGAGGAGGTTATCTCAAGGGATTCGGAAAATCTTTTACTCAAGTTCCCGGTACTAGAGTCATTATGTGGTGCTACTGCGCAGACCACTATCTGCGTCAGGATAAAGTCCCTCCGGCCTACTGGACGCATAGTGGAGCCTCGTCGGTTTTCGGCCGTCTCGACGGTTCTGCTCAAACACTTAAATACACATATGCCAAAAGTGTCCGAGGTACAGTAGGAGCGGCCAACCATGAAGCGTTTCTCAATAGTCTTTAATTTCTGAATTTACAGAGTTTCTTATGACATCTCAGATATGGATGCGTCCTTATGGATGGGGCGTAGAGCCTCCTTATTTTGCCGTTTTTCGAAATATTTTCGAAGTTGCGGAGCCTGTTGTATTGCGTTTTTCATTCAGTGCGGATGAGCGGGCAACTCTTTTTTGCGACGGCGAAGTGATTGCCGACGGACCGCCGCGCGGTACACCGGAACGCTGGTTTACGGCAACCGTGGAACTTCCGCTTGCGCCGGGGAAACATGTCCTTACCGCCCGGCTTTTCGCATTCGGCCCTGCCCTGACTGCTTATGGCCAGATGTCGGTCAAGCCGGGAATATTCGTTCAAGATGAAAGTGGTGTACTTTCTTCCGACTGGGAGTATCAGCTTTGCATGGGATGCAGTTTTGCGAACAGCAAGACCGATTGGGGCAGTTATGCGCACATCCTGACCGATGAGGCTTTCAACTGGAGAGCGTTCGAAGGCGGAGGCGGGGAGTGGAAAAAGCCTGAATATGTCAATGATCCGCGGCCATTGGAATCCACACCGCTGCCGCCGATGCGATGCGAGGAGATTCACAACTACCGTCAATGCGGACCGTTTTTCTGTTTTGACGATTATGTCTGCGTCTATGGAGACTACATCTTTTCCGGCACGGGCGAGGTCCGGCTCCGCTGGGCGGAGCCGGGATATGATGCTCCGACGCCGCCTGACGGTTTTCCGACCGGACACAAGCCGGGAGAACCGTATCCCTACTTCAGCGGTCCCGGCGACCGTTTTCAGCTCACCGGAGAACGCATCCGCTGGCGTGATTACTGGTGGCACGCAGGGCGGACGCTGGAAATGACGATCCGGGGGAATGTGAAGATCGAATCCGTCCGCTTTTTCCAGACCGGTTATCCATGGGAACTCCGACGCGACCTCAACGTCCCCGGTGATGAGCGGATGACCCGGCTGCTTCGCCGTTCCTGGAGAACGTTGCAGGCATGTTCCTTTGAAACCCTGATGGATTGCGCCTATTATGAACAGCTTCAATATATTTCCGACAGCCG